>CAXTOC010000041.1:10740-14162 GCA_964245725.1 uncultured Acetobacteraceae bacterium
CGAGACGCTCGACAACACCAACGTCTACACGCCCACCACCTCCCGCATCGCGGCCCTGGTGCTGATCGACATCCTCGCGGTGGGCGTCGCGATGCGGCGCGGCAGCGACCACCAGCAGCGCCTCGCTGCCATGAAGAAGCGGCTGAGCTCCATGCGCTCGCGTGGCTCGGCGCTCGACGAGGACTGAAGGTTATGGTCGAGCACCGCGTCCACAGCATCGAGTTCAAGCGCCAGCAGGTGGCGGAGCATGCTGCGGGAGAGACGCTGCACGTGCTCGCCAGGCGGTATGGCGTCAGGCGCGGCTCCGCTACGCTTCAAGCGGATCTCGCGCCGGTCGCGGACATTATCGAGCCCCGTGCATCCCCGCCGCCGCTGGTCCGTTGAAGGCCACTGTGATCTCGCGGAGTTCATCATGGCGATCTCGACTCGGCTGCACGGACGGCTTGATTACGCGGCGGCGATCTCGCTGGGCAGCCTCGCGCTCGTGGGCGGACTGCCCGGCCCGGTGCGTCGCCTGGCCGCAGTCGCCACCGCCGTCCCGGTCTGCGCCTTCCTGTCCACGGACTTCGAGGGTGGCCTGATCGGCCTGTTCGGCGTCCGCGGACACCTGAGATTCGACATGGCCGAGGGTCTCCTGCTGTGCGGCGCCGGCGTCGCGATGCGGCGACAGCCGCTCGCCTCCCGCGCCGTCCTCGCCTTCTACGGCCTCTCCCAGTTCATCCTGGGACTGTCGACCAGCGAAACCGCGAAGAGCGGGCCTGGTCAGGGCTCGGGGCCGATCGCGCGGTTGCTCGGATCGACTTAGCTGCCGGACTTATTTGTCGAACGTTGCCAGATACTCGGGACGGGCAGAAGCCCGATGGCGGCCGTCCGCATGAGGCGGCTTTCGCTGCGCATCGGATCATCAGGCCAGTGGCGACCAATGGATCCTCCGGTGCTGACCAGAGCTCACTCGGGCCGCGCAGGACGACGAGGCCGCCCACCATCATGCCGACGTTAAACGACGGACCGTGCACGGGACGCAGGAGTGTTGCCGGAAAACCTATGGTGCCTCTTCGGCACGGCGGCTGCTTCGAAGCTCTGCGCGAGGCAGGTGAAGTTCCTAATGCTCGCGTGAAGCAACCGAGGCTGGATAGACGTCCTATCTTTCCATGGTGAAGCTGACGACGTCATTCCATGTCGATGTGCTCCTTCCACTCGTTGGCGGTAGCCGACGCCGGTCCGGGAGCGTATGGGACAGCGCGAGCACCCCGGCGCAGAAGTGCTGGTTCTGCGCCTCGTCCGCGGTGACCCGGAGCGCCTCCACCATCCCGAGATGGTTCTACGGGATCTGGCCGATCGACGGATCGGCTTGCGAGACGATCGCGATGATCTCCGAGACGGCCTCGAATGAGACCTCGGCGCCCCATAGGCGCGCGGCACCGTCATGCCCCACAGTCCGCTCGACGAGAACAGGTCGAGCACGTGCCGCGGGAGGATTCGGTCGCGGTCGCGCTCCACCGCGCCTTCCGCGAGAACAGGCGCCAAAGCACGAGCTTCCTCGATCGCCTCGGCCTCGTTGCGGATCAGCCTCGCGGCTGGACGCTTGTTCGCGACGTCTGCAGCGGCCGCGAGGGCCATCACCAATTCTGCCATGGCAGCATTGCCCCGTGCCTCGGCGCCGCAGCCGCACCAGCGCGGGCATGGGGGGTGGTCCAAGCCATCACATGCTCCCGTTGATCATTCAATCGCCGTGTTTGCTCAGTGATTTTACAGGCACGATGGCTCTTGGACCACGCGTCGACGTTGAAGTCACTTCTCGGCCGATATTCTCTTGTTCGCTCAGGTGGATCTGGAGGCGCACCGCGGACCTGCGCATGATCACGGGCACGTGCGGGCGGATCGGCGAGCGCCGCCGCACCGCCGGGGAGAGTTGCGATGCCTGACACGATATTTCCGAGGGCCGCTGACCTGCGCTCGCAATGGAAGCCGGAGACGCTGGCCCTGCACGGGGGCGGTTGGCGCGCCGATCCCGCGACCGGCGCGGTCGCGGTGCCGATCTACCAGACGACGTCGTACCAGTTCCACGACACCGCCCACGCCGCGCGCCTGTTCGGGCTGGAGGAGCTGGGCAACATCTACACGCGGATCGGCAACCCGACTCAGGACGCACTGGAGACGCGCCTCACCGCGCTGGAGGGCGGTGCGGCGGCCGTCGCCCTCGCCTCCGGCCAGGCCGCGTCCGCCTTCGCGCTCATGACGGTGGCGCAGGCCGGCGACAACGTCGTGAGCTCGACCGACCTCTACGGCGGCACCTGGGCGCTGTTCGCCAACACGATCGGGCGCCTGGGCATCGAGGTGCGGTTCGTCGACCCGGCCGACCCGGAAGCGTTCGCGCGCGCCTCCGACGACAGGACCCGGGCCTGGTACGCCGAGACGCTGCCGAACCCGAAGCTCGAGGTGTTCCCGATCGCCGAGGTCGCCGCCATCGGCCGCCGTCTCGGGATCCCGCTGATCGTCGACAACACCGCGTCGCCCGTTATCGCGCGGCCGCTCGATCATGGCGCCGCCGTGGTCGTGTACTCGACGACCAAGTTCATCGGCGGCCACGGCACCACGATCGGCGGCGTGATCATCGACGGCGGCACGTTCCCCTGGGAGCGGCACGCGGCACGCTTCCCGCTGCTGTCGCAGCCCGACAACGCCTACCACGGCGTCAACTGGATCGAGGCCGCCAAGCCGCTCGGTCCGATCGCCTTCGCGCTGCGGACGCGCGTCGTGCTGCTGCGTGACCTCGGCGCCGCGCTGTCGCCGTTCTCGGCCTTCCAGCTGATCCAGGGGATCGAGACCCTGCCGCTGCGCATGCGGCAGCACAACGCCAATGCCGAGGCCGTCGCGCGCTTCCTGGACGGCCACGGCAAGGTCGCGCTCCTGCGCGGCGGCTACGGGGCGCTGGTCGGCTTCGAGCTGCGCGACGGCGCCGAGGCGGGACGACGCTTCATCGAGAAGCTCGGCCTGTTCTACCACGTCGCCAACATCGGCGACGCGCGCAGCCTCGCGATCCATCCGGCGACGACCACCCACTCGCAGCTGACGGAGATCGAGCAGGCGGCGACCGGTGTCTCGGCGGGCTACGTGCGCCTTTCGATCGGCATCGAGCACGTCGACGACATCGTCGCGGACCTCGCCCAGGCCCTCGACACCGCGTGAGCGCCGCGCCGCCGATCCTGGAGGCCCGGGGTCTCGCCAAGCGCTTCGGCGCGACCCGTGCGCTCGACGGCGTCGACCTCGCGGTGGCGCCGGGCGAGGCGGTGGCGCTGATGGGGCCGAACGGCGCCGGCAAGTCGACGCTGGTCAAGATCCTCTGCGGTGCCATGGCGCCGGACCGCGGCACGCTGGCGATCGGCGGCCGCGGGGTCCGGCTCGCCGATCCGGCCGCGGCG
>CAXTOC010000042.1:0-14026 GCA_964245725.1 uncultured Acetobacteraceae bacterium
GCCTCGACCGCTGGGTCATCGAGAACGCGCTGGTCGAGCGCGGCGAGGCGCTGGTGAGCCGGATCGGCGACGTGCTGGCCGATGCCGAGCTGCGCGCCTCGCTCGCCCGCCTGGCCCAGATCTCGGTGCTGGCCGGGCACGGCTACGAGCACCGGCTGCGCCGTGCCGGCCAGGCCGAGCTCGAACAGGCGCGGTCCCGGCGCCTGCGCGCGACCGGTCGCACCGTGGCTGGCATAGTCGCGGAACAGCGTCAGCGTCACCCGGCTGGCGTTGGCGAAATCGACGAACGCCTGGTGGCTGATCGGCCGCGTGATCGCGCGCGAGGCGATCTGCGGCGGCAGCGGCGGCAGATATTCGTTGGTCGGGCAGACCAGCTTCAACGACGCGTCCGGGAACGCCGCGATCACCCGCCGCAGCACCGACACGCGGTTCGGCCACATGGTGCCGGCGAAGAAGATGTCGTGCCGCAGCTTCGGGTCCGGCAGCACGTCGCGATGGTGCAGCATCCGGCTCGCCGCCAGCGGCAGGTAGTGGCCGCGACCGCCATAGGCGGCGACGCAGGACGGATCGTTGGTGAACACGAGGTCGAACAGCGACGCATGGGCGAGGTTGTAGTCCAGCATGAACGGGTCCTCGAACGCCCACAGCACGACGCGACGCAGCGCCGGCTTCACCCGCGCGATCAGCCCGGCATTCAGCCGCTGGCCGTCGATGCAGAGCAGCAGCGCCTGCGTGCCGCTCGCGGCCTCCCGCGCCAGGGTGCGCTCGTCGACCCGAAGCACCCCGTCCGAGCCGACCAGGCTGCGCAGCGCCGCCTCGACGGCTAGGGTGAGGTAGGCGTTCGGGTTGCGCGTCGCGTTGGTGTTGTAGAGCAGGATCACAGCAGGCCTTCGACGACCAGCGTCTCGACCAGGTGCCGGGCACGCAGCGCATAGGTGTGCTCCGTCAACGCCCGCCGCTGCGCCCGCCTCGCGGTGCCGATGCGCAGGTCGTCGGCCTGCAGGAAGCGGTCGCGCAGCCGCTGGAACTCGAGCGGACCGGAGAAGCCCGGGATCTCGTCCTCGTCGAAATAGTCGCGGATCTCCGGAGTGTCCTCGTGGAACAGCTGCATCCCGCCCGCCATCGCCGCCTCGAAGGTGCGGGGCCCGGGCGTCGAGGCGGCGATCTGGTAGCGCGCATTCTCGAAGTTAAGGCTGCGGCCCAGGTTGAGGACGATCTTCGCCTGCGCGTAGAGCTCGATCAGCCGGGCCTTGTCGATGCGCTGGTCGGAAAAGCCCGGCGCCCCGCTCCAGCCGGGACCGATCACCGAGACACGCAGGCCGCGCAGCGCCGGCATCAGCCCGGCGATGATCTCGCGCCGGCTGGCGAAGGCGACGCCGCAGAACAGCACGTCGATCGGATGCGCGGCATCTTGGTCGATCGGCACGTGATGGCGGCGCGGACATCCGGCGAGCGGCAGGTGGAACACCCTCGGGTGATCGTAGAATCGCCGCGTCCAGCGATCGCAGGTGAAGATGGCATCGAAGTGCTGCTCGATCCGGTAGCTGGCATCCTTCTCATAGGGATCCTCGGTGGCCCAGAACGCGCAGACCGCGCCGGCGGCGCGCGCGAGCCGCGCGGCCTCGCCGAAATAGGCGGTCTCGGGCAGGCAGGAACCGACGCAGAGCAGCAGGTCCGGCCGCATCGTTTCGATCGCAGCACCCGCACTGGCCAGGCTTGCGCAGGACACGCGCTGCGGCGAGAGGTATTCCACCCAGCCATCATGGATGGCGCCGCGGATCGACGCGTTGGCTTCCGATTCGAGCGGAGCGTCGCCGCAGATGAGAACCCTGAGTTCGTGCGATCCGGCCCGATCCGCCAAAGCGTCCTGCACGCGTGCCTCCATCCTCCTCTCGGCAGCCTATCGCCGCGGCAGCGGAAAGGGGAGGACGAACTGGAGCCGTCGAGTGGATTCCACTCGACGCGGGACGCCGTCACGACGTGCGTGCCATCACGGTATCGTGACGATTTGCGCGTTGAAGGACCCGATGGGGGAGATCCGCCTCTGTCATTGTAGAGGCTAGATGCGCCGCATCGCGTGCCAGGCGATTGCATTGTCTCCGTTGGTGAGACGAGAAAGCAAAAGGAGACGACGGTGCCGATGAAATGGTACTTCTCGATCACCGAGGAGACGCTCGCCGCCGACGAAGACCATGGCTTCCTCGGCATGATCCGGGTCGCGGTCGCATCGGCGCAGCTCAACACCTCGCTGCGGCCGCATCTCCTCTACGACGGCAACGAGAACGCGTTCACCGACGAGATGCGCGCGGCCGGCGTGACCGTCATCCGCCACCGCATCTCCTTCTACGACCAGCTGCAGCGTGCGCAAAGGAGGTTGCGTCCGGACTGGCCCGACTACATGCGCACCGCCGCCGGCGCCTTCCAGAGACTCGACATTCCCAACGTCGAGACCAAGGAGGAATTCATTCTCTACACCGACTGCGACGTCATGTTCCTCTCCGATCCGGCGATGGACAGCTTCCGTCCCGCGACTTTCGCGGTGGCTTCGCAGTTCGATCTCTACGGACACCACAAGGAGATCAACTCCGGGGTCATGCTGATGAATGTCAGGCGGCTGCGCGCCGACCTGCCGGCGATGCTCGATTTCGCCTGCGACATGCTGCACACCCTGCACGGCTACGATCAGGAGTTCCTGCGCGTGTTCTACAACGGCAAGTGGGATCCGCTGTCGCCCAAGTACAACTGGAAGCCGTACTGGGGCGTCGATCCGATGGCCAGGGTGGTGCACTTCCACGGCCCCAAGCCGGCCGCCGCCAGCAAGCTGATCAAGGACGACACCTATCGTCAGGACGATCAGGTGTTCCAGTCGTGGCGCGACCTGTTCTTCAAGAATCCCGATGCGTACCGCTTCTACGTGGACCTGTGGAGCCGGTTCGAGCTGTCGCCGGCGCAGGCCAGGCGACCCCCCGCCGCGCGCGACCGGGCCGCGCTGTGGATATCCTGACCTTGCGCTGCACGGCAGCGGGCGCGCCACATCCTCGGCGCGGGCTCCCGGATCGCCGCCCGCTCCGGCCGTGAGCGGCGGCACCGACGAGGACATCGTCGCGGCGTGGCTGGAGCCGGTCGGCCTGGGCGACATGCTGGCCGCACTGCGCGAGGCCGGCTTCTCCGGGGACGTGTATCGCGGCTGCTTCGCCGACCTGAACGCGAACCTGGACGACGAGGATGCCGGCACGCTGCACTTCCTGCGGCACGGCTACGCCGAGAGCCGCGTCTTCCCCGTCGCCCTCGATCTCGCCGGTCTGGACCGGCTGCGGCAGCTCGTCCTGCGCAACCGCGTCTACCTGCAGAACCTGTTCGTCGCCCTGGTCACCGCCTGGCTCGGCACCAACGTCCGCAGTGCTGCGGACCTGGCCACGCACGGTCCGACCATCGAGCGGTTCCGGGGCATGGGCGCGCTGCCGCTGGTGATCCTGGGCGACCCGTTCGCCGGACTGTATCGGCGAGGCGTGTCGGTGGGTGCGCGGTGGATCTGCCCGCTGGCGCTGGCGCCGCTGGAGGGCGGCATCGAGGCGCTGCTGCAGGCGCCGCCGCGCACGCTGCTGGCGGCGCGACCGGATCTCGACATCGAGGCGATGCCGACGCTGTGGAACTTCGGCCAGCTCGATATCGAGCAGGGCTACCCGTCGCATCGCCTGCGCCGCGAGATCGGCCCAGGTGACGCGGACGCGTTCCGCGATTTCGCCATGCCGGTGGTCCAGGCCTATGCCGGGCTCCTGGCCGCCGCGGTCCCGGCCCAGGACCGCGCCCTGCACTGGATCGCCGGCGTCTTTCCGCCGGTTCCGCGGGCGGCGGATCCTGCCGCGGGAGCCGACAGCCTGCTCGACCGCACCGCGATGCACCAGTCGTTCAACGACTGGCTGGGACGCGCGGCGGCCGATCTGGGCTTCAATGTCGTGCGCAACTTCGACTGCTTCCTGGCCGGGCACGGCGTGGTCGATCCCGGCTACCTCGCCGTCCTGAGGGATTCGCCGGCGCTGGATTATCAGGCGACGCGCGGCGTGATCGCGACGTCGCTCTGGTCCATCGTCGAGGATTGCCGTCCCGGCGCGCCGTCCGGCAGCATACGCGAGCAGTTCGAGCAGCTGCTGGAGGAGATCCGGCTGGTGCAGCTGGGGCAGTCGGGCTGAAGCGGCGGCCCGGATCGGCCCTGTGCTCTTGTCGATCCGGCGCGGGCGGTACAGTTACCGGAGGTCGGCCATGATGACGACACGTCCGGAGCCTGCTGCCCTGTCGGCTGATCGCTCCGGCGGTCCCTTCGAGCTTTGAGGAGAGGCAATGTTCAACTGCACCGGATATGCCAGCCAGGCGGCTGATGCGAACCTGGGCCCGTTCCGCTTCGAGCGTCGCGATCCAGGCCCCGACGACGTACGCATCGACATCCTCTATTGCGGCGTCTGCCACTCGGACCTGCACATGGCGCGCAACGAGTGGGGCGCCAGCGTCTTTCCGGTGGTTCCCGGGCACGAGATCGTCGGCCGCGTGAACGCCACCGGCGGCAACGTCACCCGCTTCCGCGAGGGCGACCTCGTCGGCGTCGGCTGCATGGTCGACAGCTGCAAGAGCTGCGCAAGCTGTCAGGAAGGGCTCGAGCAGTACTGCGAGGTCGGCTTCACCGGCACCTACAACGATCCCGACAAGAAGACGCCCGGGCTGCGCACCTATGGCGGCTACAGCAAGGCGGTGACCGTCGACCAGTCCTTCGTGCTGCGCATCCCGGCAAAGCTGGACCTGGCCGCGGCGGCGCCGCTGCTGTGCGCGGGCATCACCACCTACTCGCCGCTGCGGCACTGGAACGCCGGTCCGGGCAAGAAGGTCGGCGTCGTCGGCCTCGGCGGTCTCGGTCACATGGCGGTCAAGATCGCCCACGCCATGGGTGCGGAGGTGACGCTGTTCACCACCTCCCCCGGCAAGGTCGAGGACGGCCGCCGCCTGGGCGCCGATCACGTCGTCGTCTCCAAGGACGCCGACGCCATGAAGGGCCAGGCGAGCCGCTTCGACCTGATCATCGACGCGGTGTCGGCCGACCACGACATCAACAGCTATCTCGCCCTGCTCAAGCGCGACGGCACCCTGGTGCAGGTCGGCGCACCCGAGAAGCCGCTGTCGCTGGCGGTGTTCAGCATCATCAACCCGCGCCGCTACTTCGCCGGATCGCTGATCGGAGGCGTCGCCGAGACCCAGGAGATGCTGGATTTCTGCGCCGAGCACGGGATCGCCTCGGACATCGAGATGATCCGGATGGATCAGATCAACGATGCCTACGAGCGCATGCTGCGCAACGACGTGAAGTATCGGTTCGTGATCGACATCGCCACCCTGGAAGCCCAGGCCGCCTGATCGGCGATCGGGCCGGCAAGCCGGTCCGCCCCCGCGACGGGGGCGGATCGGCGCCGGTCAGGTCCAGTACAGCAGGCGCGCCGCCGGCAGCCGCCGGGTCAGGGAGGCCTCGATGGTCTCCCGCATCCCGATCATCTCCGGCTTGGGGAACACCCACTTCACCGAGCCGAACTTGGTCATCTTCCTCGCGCGCTGGGCCTCGTCCATCTCCAGCGCGCTGCCCGGATACCAGCCGGCGAGAACCTGCTTGGATTTCGGCGTGAAGCGGTGGGTGATGAGCTCCGCGGTGAGGTCGAGCTCCTCGAGTCCGGCGAGCGCGGCGGCGACGTCGGCGAACAGCGTGTCGTAGGCGTCGGCCCAGTCCGGCAGGCGCAGGATCGGCGCCACCGTCAGCCCGACCGGGTAGCCGGCCTCGGCGACGGCGCGCAGGGCCGCCAGCCGCGCCTTCATGCGCGGCGCGCCGCCCTCGTGCCGCTCTGCCGCCGTCGCGTTGACCGAGAAGCGGATCCGGGTGCGTCGGTGGTGGGCCAGGCCCAGCAGCGGCCCGACCGCGTCGAACTTGGTGGTGAAGCGGAGCTGCACCGGCGCGTCCCAGGCGCCGAAGCGCGTGATGCAGGCCGCGAGGTGCCCGGTGAGGTGCTCGATCGAGAGCGGGTCCGTGTAGCAGGAGCACTCGAAGGTCGTGCCTTCCGCAGCGCGCTCGGCGGAGAGCGAGGTGACGCGGCCCTGACCGACCGCGGCCGGCAGCTCGGCCAGGATCTCCGACAGGTTGGCGTAGGCGCGGATGATCGGCGGTCCGGCCAGCGAGCCCGCGAGGTAGCAGTAGGAGCAGTGCGCCGGACAGCCCTCGGCGAGATCGAACCGCCAGTCGGCACTGGGAGGGATCGGCTGCAGGCGGCGCCGGCTGGCGCTCGCGGTGACGACCGCCATGGTGGTCTTGGCGTCGCGATAGGCATCGGGCAGGCCGGCGAGCCGGTCGGCCGGAAGGCGCACGATCTGCGCACCCAGCGCGGCCGCGCGCTCGACCATGGCCGCACCGGTGGGCAAGGCAAGGGCGGAGGGCGTGACGAGCACGCGACGCGGGATCCAGGGACGGGGCATCGCCCTCATGTTGGGCGGCCGCGTCGCGATGCCAGCCCGCGCGTCCCGATGCCTCGAGCACCCGGGAACGAACCGCCGCGCCCGGCGTGGAGGTCGTGCAATCAGGAGCACGACCATGTCCGACCCAGACGCAGAAAGTGCGAAGACCACCGCCAACACGCCGGTGTCCGGCACCGATCCCGGCGGCACCCACCCCAAGCCCGCCGCGGGACCGCCGGCGAGCCGGCCGCAGGTGCAGAGCGGCGACCAGAACACCAACCCGCCGCACGGCACCGATCGGTGAGGCGGAGGCGCACGGCCTAGCCGGAGCTCGAGGCCGGCCACCCGGTCCGCGTCAGCGCGGATCCCCCCGGCGCCGCGGCAGCAGCGCCGGCTCGAACACCAGCGTCGCGAGCAGCGTGCAGGCGAGGCTGATCAGCAGCAGCCGGCCCATGCTCGCCGTGCCCGGGTGGTGCGACAGCGCCAGCGAGCCGAAGGCGGTGCCGGTGGTCAGGGCCGAGAACAGGATCGCCTTGGCGGTGGGCGAGGCGAGCGGGTCGCGCAGCCCCACCCGCCAGTTCATCACGAAGTAGATGTTGAAGCTGACGCCGACGCCGAGCAGCAGCGGCAGGGCGATGATGTTGGCGAAGTTCAGCTTCTCGCGCAGCAGCATGCACAGGATCACGGTCAGCATCGCCGAGAGCAGCAGCGGCGCCAGCACCATCGCCATGTCGCGCAGCCGGCGCAGCGCCAGCAGCAGGATCAGCGCGATCATCGCCAGGGCTGACAGCGCGGCGGTCTCGAACGCCGAGACGACGGTGTTGGCACTCTCGACGATGGTCGCGACCGAGCCGGCGGCATCCGGCCAGACGCTCCGTACTTCGGCCAGGAACTTGTGCAGCGTGCGGCTGTCGGAGGCGCCGCCCTTGATGTGCACCTCCATGTGCGCCTGGCCGTCCGGCAGGATCCAGTCGCGGGCGATCCCGGGCGGGATGTCGTGCGCCGAGACCGGGCCGGCCTGCAGCACCGTGCGCAGCTGCTCGAGCTGCATCGGCAGGAAGCGCACCAGTGCCGCGTCGGTCGCCAGCAGCGCGGCATCCGGCTCCGCGGCGAGCCGGCGCAGCGCGCCCACGATGGTGCGCAGCGGGTCGTCGGCCGGAAGCTGGCCCAGGACGGGTGCGAGCGCGCCGACCGCCTTGAGTGCCGCGGCGCGTATCGCGGCCGCGTCCGGGCGCGGCGAGACGTCGTACGGGCTGAGCGTCGGCAGCAGCAGCTGTGCGGCGTCCTGGATCATCGGCAGCTTCTGCGCCTGATCGGTCGGCACGAAGCTGTCGAGCGTGAGCACGTCGTGCACCAGCGGCAACCGCTGCAGCCGGCGGGCCAGGATACGGGCCTGATCGAGGTTCGGCGCCAGCAGCTCGGCGCTGTACGGGCTGGTCATCGGATCGTTCATCAGCAGGTGCAGGGCCTGCATGCTCGGCGCGTTGGGGTTCTTGGTGTGCAGCGGATCGCCGTCGAAGCGCAGCAGCGGCAGCATCGCCGCCCCCGCGAGGCCGAGCAGCGCGAAGCCGGCGACCACCGGACGGCGGTGCCGGCGCAGCGCCCGGTCGATCGGACGCGCCCAGCCGAAGCCCTCGTCCCGACCCGGCGAGCGGAACCCGAACAGGGCCAGCAGCGCCGGCAGCACGGTAAGCGAGCAGACGAAGGCGATCAGCATGCCGACCCCGGCGATCAGGCCGAGCTGGGCCACGCCGTTGAAGGCGGTGGGCGTGAAGGCGAGGAAGCCGGCCGCGGTCGCGGCGGCGGCGATCAGGATCTGCACCCCGGTCTCGCGGCCGGTCGCGGCGAGTGCCGCCTGGATCGGCATCGGCGCGCCGTCCCGGCCGCGCTGGGCGCGGAAGCGGACCGAGAACTGGATCGTGAAGTCCACCGCGATGCCGATGAACAGCACCGCGAAGGCGACCGATACCAGGTTGAGCGTGCCCACCGCGAGGGCGGCGAAGCCGGTGGTCAGCAGCAGCCCGAGCAGCAGCACGATCACGATCGGCACGATGATGCGCCAGCTGCGCACCGCCAGGAACAGCCACAGCGTCACCAGCACCAGCGAGCCGATCAGCTCGCGCACCGCGCCCTCGGCGACGGAGGCGAACTCCTCGTCGTCCAGCGCCACCTGACCGGTGACGAAGACCCGCGCCTCGCCGGAGCGCACGTCCGGCAGCGAGGCGATGGCGCGCTTCATCGCGTCGGTGGCAGCACCTCCGGGTGCCAGCGAGCCGAAGTTCAGCCGAGGCTGGGTGATCACGAACTGGTAGTGGCCGCCCTGGTCGGACAGGCTGCCCGCCAGCAGCCTCTCCCAGGACAGCGGCCTCGGATGGCCGTCCGCCGCGGCGCCCAGGTTGGCGGCGAAGCCGCGCAGCGGCGCCTGGAAGCCGCGCAGGTTTGCCTGCCCACGCGTGAGACCCTCGCCGATCAGGCCGAGTGCGGTGAACAGGCCGCGCGCCGACGGGTCTGCCGCGAGCTGGCCGAGGAAGGGCTGCGCGTCGATCGTCGAGTCGAGCAGCTTGCCGAGGGCTGGCACGTCGAGGAACAGCAGGCCGTTTCGCACCAGGTAGGGGTCGGCGTCGGGCTGCAGCACGTAGTGGTACAGGCCGGTCCGCGACGCCAGCGCCTGGGCCAGCTGGCGTGCGGTCTCCTGCGCCTGCTCGGGGATGTCGGCGCCGATCACCGCGATCAGCAGGTCCTCGTGCTGCGGGAAATCCCTGATCAGGACATTGGCGCGCTTCTTCCACGGCAGCGAGGCCGAGAACAGCTTGCCGGTATCCGTGCTGACGCCGAGCCGTGCCCGCGTCGTCAGCAGCGCGCCGGCGCACAGCAGCGCCGCCAGCAGCACGACGAGCACGGCGCGGCGCGCGCAGAACGCGACCAGCCGTCCGAGGGGTCCGGCCAACATGATCCCAGCCTAGCGGAGGGCTTGAGGGCGCGGGGCGCGGCCGCGGCGGATCGGGTTCTCGCGTCGCAACGGCTAGCCCTGGATGGGATCGAGGGCAGGCGTCCGGTGCCGAAGCCGCAGCAGCTTGATCGCGGTGAGGAGCGCCATCACGGCGGTGCCGAGCATCGCCGCCAGCAGGATCGGCAGCAGCAGGCCGAACCAGGCGGCCGGGCCGAGCAGGTAGAGCGCGTCGTCGGGATGGAAGCCCCAGGCGCCGGACCAGATGCGCGGGCCCGGCGCGCGCGTCTCGTAGATCTCCGACATGCGGTTGCACAGCAGCAGCAGGACGCTGGACAGCGCGCCGAACCCGACCGTCCACAACCCCAGATCGTGGCCGAGCAGGTGCGCGTGACGCAGGCCGATCCCGATCGCCAGGAAGAACAGGCAGTTGACCCCGTCATCGACCAGGGTGTCGTAGCGGTGGCCGCCCGGGCTCATCATGTCGCCGATGCGCGCCAGCTCGCCGTCGGCGCGGTCGAGGAAGGCGGACAGGATCCACAGCAGGCCGCCCCAGAACAGCGCTCCATGCAGCGATAGGGGTCCGAGCGCCAGGCAGAGGCACGAGGCGAGCCCGGTCAGCAGGCGCAGCGTGGTCAGGTGGTTCGGCGTCACCCGCGTGCCGAGCAGCGGCCGCACCGCGAGGCGGGCCAGCGCGTGGGTCCAGGTGTCGTTCCTCAAGACGCGTCTCCGTAATCCAGGGCGGCCTCGGTGCGGGGTGTCGCGGCGCGGAGCGGCTGCGGCACGCCGCGCCGGTCGGACGGATCCGGTCCACGACGATGCTCCAGCCACTGCCAGGCTGCCAGCGACGGCAGGCCGAGCACGATCTCGCGCAGCCGCTTGATCAGCGCCAGGGCGATCGAGACCGCGGGCGGCAGTCCGAACAGCGCGCCCACCACCACGAAGCCGCCTTCGGAGACTCCGAGCGCGCCGGGGACGATGAAGCTCGCCGCCTTCACCGCCTGGGCCAGGCTCTCGATCACCAGTCCCTCGCCCAGGCCGACACCGTGGCCGAGGAAGTGCAGCGCGAGGCAGACCTCGACAGAGCCGAGCAGCCAGGAGATCGACTGGTGCAGCAGCGCCAGCGACAGGTTGCGCGGCGAGCGGTAGAGCGAGGTGATCGTCTGCTGCAGCCCGACCAGCTCGCCCATGCCGTGCCAGCCCAGCGCGCCGGCGAGCCGCGCCAGGCCGCGTTCGATCAGCCCGGCGAGGCCCAGCAGCTGGCCGCCGACGAAGCCGAGCGCCGCCAGGCAGGCGACGGCGATGCCGCCCACCACCTCGTCGGTGACCTGGCTGCGCCCGAGCAGCGCGAGCAGGGTCAGCAGGCCTGCGATGGTGAACAGGATCTGCGTCACCATCTCGGTGCTCAGGTCGCAGATCGTGCAGGCGGTGGCGCGGGTCAGGCTCATGCCGCGGCGGCCGAGCAGGCGCGCGACCACGAACTCGCCGCCGACCTGCGCCACCGGCAGCAGGTTGTTCACTCCTTCGCGCACCCAGCGCAGCACGAAGAACTGGGCCAGCGACGGCCGCGGCGGCGATCCGCCGGCGATCGCGCGCCAGCCGGCTGCGGAGAACAGCACCTGCAGCAGGTGGAAGGCGATCACCAGCACGACGCCCCAGCCGGCCTGGTGCAGCAGCTCCAGCACGTGGCCGAGCCCGAACCGGGCCAGCAGCCACACGGTCAGGCCAGTGCCCAGCGCGGCGCCGATCAGGGTCAGAAGCTTCATGCCTGCCTTCCGTCTCCATCGCGGCTCGGGCAAGCTGCGCGCCGACCATGTCGTCCGCTCGACAGCCGGACATGTAGTGGACGGGCACCGCCTTGAGAACCCTGCTCCTGACCCCCGGCCCACTCACCACCAGCGACGCGACGCGTGCGGCGCTGGGACGCGACTGGGGATCGCGCGACCCGGCCTTCATCGCCCTGACCACGCGGCTGCGCGCGCGGCTGCGCGCGCTGGTGCACGGCGAGGCCAGCCACGAGACGGTGCTGATCCCCGGCAGCGGCACCTTCGCGGTGGAGGCCGCGGTCGGCACGCTGGTGCCGCGCGACGGCAAGCTGCTGGTGCTGGCCAACGGCGCCTACGGGCAGCGCATCGCCGCCATCGCCCGGCAGATCGGCCGTGACGTGCGCTGCGAGAGCTGGCCGGAGACCGAGCCGGTCGGAGCCCCGCGTGTGGAGGCGGTGCTGCGCCAGGACCCCGACGTCACCGACGTCGCGGTCGTGCATTGCGAGACCAGCACCGGCCTGCGCAACCCGCTGGAGGCGGTGGCCGCGGTGGTGGCAGCACGCGGGCGGCGGCTGCTGGTCGACGCGATGAGCGGCTTCGGCGCGCTGCCGATCGACCTGCGCCGGACCCGCGCCTGCGCGGTGATGGCCTCGTCGAACAAGTGCCTGGAGGGCGTGCCCGGGATCGCGATCGTCATCGCCGAGCGGGCGCATCTGGCGCGCTGCGCCGGCCGCTCGCACAGCCTGGGGCTGGACCTGCACGCGCAGTGGAGCGGCTTCGAGCGCGACGGCCAGTGGCGCTTCACCCCGCCGGTGCAGGTGGCGGCGGCGCTGGATGCGGCGCTGGACCAGCTCGACGCAGAGGGCGGCCCGGCCGCCCGCCTCGTCCGCTACGGGCGCAACCACGCGGTGTTGATCGACGGCATGCGCGCGCTGGGCTACGCCGCCACGCTGCGTCCCGAGCTGCAGTCGCCGATCATCGCGAGCTTCGACGAGCCGGCGCCGCCGTTCGATTTCAGCCGGTTCTACGAGGCGCTGCGGGAGCTGGGCGTCGTCATCTACCCGGGCAAGCTGACCGCGGCGCCGTCGTTCCGCATCGGCTGCATCGGCGCGATCGACGAGCGCGACATCGCCAGGGCCGTTGCGTGCGTCGCACGGGTCACGCCAAGCTCGGCGCGGGCAGTGTAGCAAGGATTTGACGCGCCATGACGCAAGCCACCGACAGCACGCAGCGGACCGAGATCGCCGGCAGCCACCTTGAGGCGCCGGCGCGGGCGCGTCATCTCGGCGCGGTGCCCAAGGAGCAGCGTATCGAGATCAGCGTCTACCTCAAGCCGCGCGACCAGCATCATACCGACCAGACCAGGCTGACCGGCAGCGTCGACGAGCGCCGGCAGCAGCTTGCCGCGCATCGCCGCGTGTCGCATCGCGAGGATCTGCGGCGGGTCGAGGCGTTCCTCGCCGAGCACGGGCTGACCGTGCTGTCGGTCGATCCGGCTCGCCGCCTGATCCGCGCCGCCGGCGCCGCGGAGGACATGCAGGAGACGTTCGGCGCCAGGCTCGCGCTGTACGAGGAGCAGGGGCGCAGCTACCACGGCCGCACCGGCACCCTGGCGGTGCCGAGCGACCTGCACGGCGTGGTGGAGTCCGTGCTCGGCCTCGACGGGCGCCCGGTCGCGCACACCCGGATCGTGCGGCCGAAGCGGGCGCAGCCGGCCAGCTTCGAGCCGAACCGGGTCGGGCAGCTCTACGGCTTCCCGACCGACGTGACCGGTGCCGGGGTGACCATCGCGCTGATCGAGCTCGGCGGCGGCTTCCGCGCCAAGGACACGACGCAGGCCTTCAAGGCGATGGGGCTGAAGCCGCCGCGGGTGATCGCGGTGTCGGTGGATGGCGGCACCAACGACCAGTCGGGATCGGACGCCGACGGCGAGGTGGCGCTCGACATCCAGGTGGCCGGCGGCGTGGCGCCGGGTGCCGAGATCGTGGTGTATTTCGCGCCCAACACCGACTCCGGCTTCGCCGACGCGATCAGCCAGGCGGCGCACGACACCACCAACAAGCCCTCGGTGATCTCGATCTCCTGGGGCGGGGCGGAGTCCACCTGGCAGAGCCAGGCGGTGACGACGATGAACTCGGTGCTGCAGGAGGCCGCCGCACTCGGCGTCTCGGTCTACGTCGCCTCCGGCGACAACCTCGCCACCGACGGCGTCAGCGACGGCAAGGCGCATGTCGACTTCCCGGCCTCCTCGCCGCACGCGATCGGCTGCGGCGGCACCCACATCACAGCCGGCGCCAGCACGATCACCCAGGAGGTGGTGTGGAACGACTCCAGCAGCGGCACCGGCGGCGGCATCAGCGACCTGTTCGCCGTGCCGGCCTTCCAGGCGCACGCCAAGCTGCCGGTCAGCGTCAATGCCGGCCGCAAGGGCCGCGGCGTGCCCGACGTCGCCGGCAACGCAGCGCCGGCCAGCGGCTACGTGGTGGTCGTGGACGGCAAGAAGGAGGTGGTCGGCGGCACCAGCGCGGTGGCGCCGCTCTGGGCCGGACTGACGGCGCTGATCAGCCAGAAGGCGACCAACCCGGTCGGCTTCCTGCCCGACTTCCTCTACGCGGCGGTGAGCTCGAACACCGCGCTGACCACGCAGATCACCCACGGCAACAACAAGCCGGAAGGGTCGCAGATCGGCTACGACGCCGGTTCCGGCTGGAACGCCTGCACCGGGCTGGGGCGTCCGGACGGGCAGGCCCTGTTCGACGCCCTGACCGGGTCCGCGACGGTCTGAGGCGGCACCGCAGGATGTGCCGTCGGCCGGTCGCGCGCTGAGGAGCAG
>CAXTOC010000043.1:0-13994 GCA_964245725.1 uncultured Acetobacteraceae bacterium
CCCGGTCAGCTCGGCCTCCAGCGCCCGCGGCGGCAGCGCCAGCAGCACGCCGATCGCATTCACCAGCCGCGACTCGGTGGCGCGCAGCGGCGGCAGGCTCGAGGCGATGGTCGCGCGCTGCGCCTCCGCGTTGGCGATGTCGAGCGTGGTGCTGACGCCGTTGGCGAACTGGTTGCGCACCAGTGCCGCGTTGCGCTCGGCATCCGCGAGGCTGGCCTCGGTGATCGCCTCCATCGCCTGCGTGCCGCGCAGCTGCATGTAGTCCTGCGCCAGATCGGAGATCGCCATCAGCGCGATGGCGTGGCGGGCCTCGATCGCGGCCTCGGTGTTGGCCTGCTGCGCCTCGACCTCCCGGCGCACCCGCCCGAACAGGTCGATCTCCCAAGACGACGACAGGCTGTCCTGCCACAGGTCGAACGCCACCGGCGCTCCGGGTGCGGGGACGACCAGGGTCTGCAGGATCTGCGGGTTCAGCCGCACGCGGTTGTACGAGCCGTTGGCGTCGAGGTTGGGCAGGCCCTGCGAGGCCGCGATCTGGCGCTGCGCCCGGCCCTGCTGCACCTGCTCCGCGGCCGCCTGCAGGTCCAGGTTCTGCCGCGCCAGCCGCTGGACCAGCGCCGAGAGCTCGGGATCCCGGAACGAGTCCCACCAGACCGCGTCCACCACGCCGCCATAGGTGGCCAGGCTGGTGAGGCCATGCGGCGCGGCCCCCCACCAGGACGCGGACGCGTCCGGCCGGCGGAAGTCCGGCCCGACCGTGCAGCCCCCAGGGAGCACCGCCAGCAGCGCCGCCAGCAGCGCCGCCAGCAGCACGGCGGACAGCTTCTCCGCGGCGCGGCGCATCGCCGGCACGCTCAGCGCGCCGTCACGCGCACCGGGGTATCGCGCTGCTCCCCCCTGACGTCGGCGAGCCCGGTCTCGATCGTCGTCTCCACCGAGAAGCCGATGCGCAGCAGCCGCGCCTCGTTCTGGCCCGGCGCCACCACGATCTTCACCGGCAGGCGCTGCACGATCTTGGTGAAGTTGCCGGTGGCGTTGTTCGGCTGGATCGGGGCGAAGGCGGCGCCGGAGGCCGGCGGCACGCTCTGCACGATACCGTCGAGCTTGAGGTCGTAGGCGTCGACGTGGATGCGCACGTGCTGCCCGGGCAGCACGTGCCGCAGCGCCAGCTCGCGGTAGTTGGCCACGATGTAGATCTGGTCGAGCGGCACCACCGCCATCAGCGCAGCACCCGGGCTGACGTAGTTGCCGACCTGCACGCTGCGCTCGGCGACCATGCCGTCCACCGGCGCCAGGATGCGCGTGTAGGACAGGTTCAGGCGCGCCTGCGCCACCTGCGCCTGGTCGGCCTGCACGGTCGACAGCGCCGAGGCGTACTGCGCCTGCAGGATCGGCAGCTGGCGCCGGGTCGAGTCCAGCGTCGCCTGGGCGCCGGCGAGCGAGGCTTCCGCCTGGCGAAGCGACATGTCGGCCTGCTGGCGCTGCTGGAAGGTGCCGGCGCCGGTGCTGGCGAGGTTGCGGTAGCGCTTCTGGTTCTCCTGGGCGAACACCAGCTGCGCCGTCGACGAGACCACGCTGGCCTGCGACTCCGCGATCTGCGAGGGCAGCCGCGCGATCTGCGCGGCATCGTCCGCGGCCTGCGCCCGGTCGCGCGACAGCAGCGCCTCGTCGTTGGCCAGGGCGGTGCGGAAGTCGCGATCGTCGATCGTGCTCAGCACCTGGCCCGCACGCACCGGCTGGTTGTCGTCGACCTCGACGGTGGCGACCTGGCCGGAGATGCGTGGCGCCACCGTGGCATAGTGCGCCGTGACGTAGGCGTCGTCGGTCCATACCGAGGTCGCCGGCAGGAAGATGATCGCCAGCACCACGGCGATGAAGCCGAGCACGATGACGCCGGCCACGAACCAGGGCCAGCGCGGCATCGGGCTCTGCTTCTCGCCCTCCTTCTTGTCGTCCTGCTTCGGCGGGTTTTGCTCGTGCCCGTGGGTCTTGCCGCCGTCCTTCTCGTCGTCCGCCATGGCTCCCGCTTCCGCTATTTCTTCGCCAGCGCGATGCGCGGCGGGTAGGTGCGCACCGGCAGCACCAGCAGCACGACCATCAGCGCGACCGTCAGCCCCGCCACCACCAGGAAGGCGTCGCTGATCGTCAGCACCGTCGCCTGGCGCCGCACCTCGGCGCTGAACAGCTCCAGGCTGCCCGGGAAGGCCGGCTGGCCGTCCGGCTGCAGCGGCAGCCCGTTGCCGGGGATCAGCCCGCGGCCCTGGATCACGCTGTAGCGGCCCTGGCCGGACTGGTCGACGATCCGGTTGTAGTGCAGGCCGCCGCGCCAGCGCATGATCAGCTGCAGCAGCCAGACGCTGATCGGCTCCGCCAGCCCGCGCGACGAGTTGATCAGACCGGATCCGAGCGGCCCCTCCTCCGGCTTGCGGATCGAGTTGGTCGCCATCATCAGCAGCGGCATGATGATCATCGGCTGCCCGACCGCCTCGAAGCCCTGCCAGACCAGGAACCCGCCGCCCTGCACGACGCTGGTCAGCAGGACGTTGCCGAGGCAGGCGGCCAGCACGCAGGCCATGCCGACGAAGCTGACCACGCGCGCATCGACGCGCTCGAAGTTCAGCAGCACCGCGATCGCCGGCAGCATCACCAGCTGCGCCAGCGCGATCTGCAGCGTGACCAGCTGCGACTGCAGCGGCCGGTAGCCCGCGACGCTGGTCAGGAAGGTGAGCGGCAGTGTCGAGGAGGACAGGTTGAGCAGCAGGAAGGTGACCAGCGCGATCAGCGCGTAGGCGATGTTGCGCCGCTTCAGCAGGAAGAAGCCGAACAGCGGCAGCGGGTGCAGCACCTCGTTGACCACCAGCAGCGGCAGCGCCACGACGCTGACCAGCGCCAGCACGCAGATCGTCTGCGAGTTGAACCAGTCGTAGCGGTCGCCCTGCTCCAGCATGGTGGTGAAGGCGCCGAAGCCGATGACGATGAGCAGCGAGCCGCGCCAGTCGAACTGCCGCAGCCGCTGATATTGCGGCGGGTCCTGCTGCACGCCGTACCAGACCAGCACGGCGCTGATCGCGCACAGCGGCAGCGTCTCGAGGAACACGAAGTGCCAGTCCACGATGTCGGTCCACAGCGCCGCGAGCGTGGTGGCCATGTTGGGTCCGAACGTCGTCGTCAGGGCATAGGCGGCCAGCCCGTACAGCCGGATCGGCGGTCCCAGCACGCGCAGCCCGACGACCAGCAGCAGCGGGATCAGCAGGCCGCCGGAGAAGCCCTGCAGCAGGCGCAGCCCGTATAGCAGCGTGAGGTTGGCCGTCCACGGGATGCACAGCGTGATCACGCAGCACAGCGCGATCGAGCCCAGCGCCCAGCGACGCACCGTCGTCGTCACCGCCCACCAGGGCGAGAAGCCCATCCCGATCACCTGGCCGGTCGCGTACAGGCTCGTGAGCCAGGTGCCGGCATCGCTGCTGATGCCCAGGCCGCCGCGTACGTCGACCAGCGCGATCGAGGTCACCTGGTCGTTGAACTCCGAGGTGAGGGCCGCGATCAGCACCCCCAGCAGTCCAATCAACGGCCTGATCTGCATTCCATCTCCGGACCGGACGAAATCGGGCGCAGGCGCCGCGGCACCGCCTTTCTCACCATAGCCGCCCCGTGAATACCACCACCGCCGCCGCAGATTCTCGAACGGCAACGAGAATCCGCCCCGCAGCGGTGCGACGAGCACACCGCGACACGGGTGGAGGCGCGTCGGGCCGGCCTCAGCCGGCCGGGATGGTGATCACCGTGCCCGGGGCGCTGCTGGTCTTGGCCAGCGAGAGCAGGATCTGCAGCATCGTGAAGGCGAGCTTGCTGTCGAAATCGTCGTCCGCCACCCAGAACCACCTGCGACCGTACTGCACCGCGGTGAACGGGTCCGCCGGCGCCGCACGATCCGAATGCACCACCACCGTCGGCCGGCGCTCCATCCCGATCTCGCCGACCGTGGCCAGCGTCCGGCCGCTGGCGATGTCCTCGGGCGACACCTCGATCTGGAAGGCGAGCTGGCCCAGCACGCCGAGCATCGAGCGGGTCAGGATCGCCACCTGCCCCGGCGCGATCGGAGCACGGCCGTAGATCACCTCCGCCTCGCGGGCCGCGGAGGGAAGGCCGAGCGTACGCTTCACCTCGGCCACCACCGGCATCAGCCGCGGATCGCGGGTCCGGCCGATCACCAGGTAGATCCGGCCCGTGCCCCTGTCGTGCTTCTCCAGCGCGCCCTTGGCGCTGCGCTCGAACTGTATGCCGACCAATCCCGCGACCTGCAGCAGGCGCAGGTCGTACAGCAGCAGGAAGAACGCCGGCGAGCCCGAAGCGCCCACGCTGGTCAGGGCGGACGCGTTCTGCAGCGCGTTCACCGACTGCACGCTGAGCCGGAGCAGCACGTCGACCGGCAGCCCGCCCATCGCCAGCGGCAGCAGGTCGGCGGGCGCCAGCGGACGCAGGAAGCTCTGCGCGAACTGGTCGCCGGTCACCGGCTGGAAGGTGAAGGTCGGGCTCTCCTGCAGCTGCACGCTGCCGGAGCCGGTCAGGTAGCTGCTCGGGTCGGCGTGGGGGAACAGCTCGAAGCCGCCGGTGACGCCGCGCTGCAGCTGGTAGCCGGAGATCACCTGGGTGGCGTCGAGGAAGGTTGGCGTGTCGGCGTAGCGCAGGCGCACCATGTTGAGCAGCGTCTGCCGCTTCTCCGCGTTGGTCAGCGCCCGCGAAAAACCGAGCTCGTCCCGGTCGAGCCGGTCCGGTCCCAGCTGGAAGCAGCCGCACAGACAGCAGCACGAGAGCAGCAGGACGGCGGGCGCGCCGGCGGCCGGCCGACGCCGGGCCCGCGCCGGCGTCATGCGGCCGACGGCGCCCCCGTCTGCTGCTTCGACGGCTCGATCCCCTCCATGTTCAGCGCGGCACCGATCAGGGCCAGGTGCGAGAAGGCCTGCGGGAAGTTCCCGACCTGGCGCCGGGCGCGCGGGTCGTACTCCTCGGAGAGCAGCCCGACATCGTTCACCAGGCCGATCAGCTGCTCGAACAGGGTGCGCGCCTCGTCGTGGCGCCCCTGCATCGCGTAGACGTTCACCAGCCAGAACGAGCAGGGCAGGAACGCACCCTCGCCGCCGGGCAGGCCGTCGCCGCCCTCGTCGTCGCCGTCGGTGCGGTAGCGCAGCATGAAGCCGTCCACCAGCAGGTCGCGCTCGATCGCGGCGATCGTGCTCGTGACCCGCGGATCGTCGATCGGCAGGAAGCCGACCTGCGGGATCAGCAGCAGGCTGGCATCCAGCGCCTCGCCGCCGTAGCTCTGGGTGAAGCTGTTGCGCGCACGGCTGAAGCCCTTGTCGCAGAGCTCGGCGTGCATGCGGTCGCGCAACGGCCGCCAGCGCTCCAGCGGCGCCGGCAGCCCATAGGTCTCCGCGTCGCAGACCGCGCGATCCAGCGCCACCCAGGCCATCAGCTTGGAGTGGGTGAAGTGGCGCCGCTCGCCGCGCACTTCCCAGATGCCGTCGTCGGGCTGGTCCCAGATCGTCTCCAGGTGCTCGACGATCTGCACCTGCAGCGACCATCCGGTCCGCGGTTCGACCAGCTGCCTGGCGCGCGCGATGTGCAGCGTGCCCATCATCTCGCCGTAGACGTCGAGCTGCACCTGCTCGGAGGCCGCGTTCCCGACCCGCACCGGCGCCGCCCCCTCGTAGCCCGGCAGCCACGACGGCGACCACTCGACCAGCCGGCGCTCGCCGGCGATGCCGTACATGATCTGCAGCTCGTCCGGGCTGCCCGCGGCCGCGCGATACAGCCACCTGCGCCAGGCCTCGCCCTCTTCGTGGTAGCCGCCGGTCATCAGCGCCATCAGCGTCAGGCTGGCGTCGCGCAGCCAGCAATAGCGGTAGTCCCAGTTGCGCGAGCCGCCGAGCTGTTCGGGCAGCGAAGTGGTCAGTGCGGCGATGATGCCGCCGGTGGGCGCGTAGGTCAGCGCCTTGAGCGTCAGCAGCGAGCGCAGCACCGGCCGCTTCCAGGGCCCCTGGTAGGCGCAGCGCCCGGACCACTCGCTCCAGAACGCCTCCGTCTGCGCCAGCGCCTCCGCCATGTCGAACGCCTCCGGCGCGGGCAGGTGCGACGGCCCCCAGGTCAGCGAGAACTCGGCGCTCTCGCCGTCGCCGAGGGTGAAGTCGGCGACCGTCGCGCGGTTGCGTCCCTCCAGCGGCACCGACGTGCGCAGCACGGCGACGTTGGGGCCGGCGACGGCGCTGATCCCGCTGCCGTCCTCCAGCTTCGTCACCCAGGGCACGGAGCTGCCGTAGTCGAAGCGCAGCGTGATCTCCATGCGCATCGTCACCCGGCCGCCTCGGCCCTCGACCCGGCGCACCACCGAGGAGTTCTCCCGGCCGGTCGGCATGAAGTCGATCACGGCGACGCTGCCGCCGGCGGTGTGGAACACCGTCTCCAGCACCAGGGTGTCGCCGCGATAGCCTCGGCTGACGCGGGGCGCCGGCTGCTCCGGCTCGCTGTGCGGGTGCAGCAGCCAGCGCCCGTGCCGGCTGGTGCCGAGCAGGGCGGCGAAGCAGGCGTCGCTGTCGAAGCGCGGCCAGCATAGCCAGTCGATCGAGCCGTTGCGGCCGACCAGGGCGCCGGTGAGGCAGTCCCCGATCAGCGCGTAGTCCTCGATCCGCGACGGCGGGCTCCCCTCGTCCGCCGCCGGGCCGGCTTGCGCCGCCACTTCCGCCTCCGCCTCGTCCGACATCGTCAAGGTGCGGCCGCCTCGTCGCGTCTGCCTCGCTGCGCCCGCAGGAAGCCTGCCAGGCCGGTATTCATCAGCCGCGCGCCGCGGGCGTAGAACAGCCAGGCCGAGACCCACTGCACGTACACCAGGATCCGGTTGCGCATCCCCACCAGCAGGAACAGGTGGACGCAGCTCCACAGCAGCCAGGCCGGGAAGCCGGTCAGCTTCAGGTGCGGCAGGCTGGCCACCGCGGCGGAGCGGCCGACGATGGCGAGGCTGCCCTGGTCGCGATAGAGGAACGGTCCCGGCGGCGCCGCACCGGTGGCCCGCGCCGCGATCACCCTGGCGACGTAGTGCCCCTGCTGCTTGGCCACCGGCGCCACGCCGGGCAGCGGCCGGCCGTCCCCGCCCTTGCAGCCGGCGACGTCGCCGATCGCGAAGATCTCCGGATGCCCGGGGACCGAACAGTCGGCGCCGACCTCGAGCGTGCCGTGCCGGCCCGGCTCGGCGCCGATCCACCGCGCCGCCGGGTTGGCCGCGACTCCGGCGCACCAGAACACGTTGGCGCTGGCGACGCGACGGCCACCCGCGATCACCCCCTCGCCATCGACCCGCTCCACCTGCACGCCGGTGTGCACCTCCACGCCGATGCGCTGCAGCCGGCGCCGGACGTAGCGGATCAGACGATCGGGAAACCCGGCCAGCACGGTGGGGCCGCCCTCGAACAGCACCACGCGCGCCAGCTCCGGGCGTATGTGGCGGAACTCCTGCGCCAGCGTGTCGCGGGCCAGCTCGCGGATCGAGCTGGCCAGCTCCACCCCGGTGGCGCCGCCGCCGACCACGACGAAGGTGAGCAGGCGACGCACGTCGTCGGGATCGGGATGGCTCTCGGCGTACTCGAAGGCGCCGAGCAGACGCAGCCGCAGGGTCTCGGCGTCCTGCAGGCTCTTCAGCCCGACCGAGTGCGCCGCCCAGTCATCGTGTCCGAACCAGCTCGAGGCGGCGCCGGTGGCGATCACCAGCTGATCGTAGCGGATCGCGCCCACCTCCGGCACGGAGACGGTCCGTGCCGCGACGTCGACCCCGTCCACCTCGCCGAGCAGCACCTCGACATTGCGCTGGCGGGCGAACATCGAGCGGATCGGCGAGGCGATGTCGGACGGCGCCAGAGCCGCCGTCGCCACCTGGTAGAGCAGCGGCTGGAACAGGTGGTGGTTGTTGCGGTCGATCAGCACCACGTCGACCGGCGCCCGGGCGAGGCCCTCGGTCACGTTGATGCCGCCGAAGCCGGCGCCGACCACCACCACCCGCTGCCGCCTCGCCATCGCGGCATCCTAGCTCAGCGTCAGCCAGCTGCGTCCGTCGCGCTCGAGCAGCGCGTCCGCACCGGCGGGCCCCTGGGTGCCGGCGGCGTACGGCTCCACCTCGCCCTCGCCGCGGCCCCAGGACTCCAGCAGCGGCTGCACCGCCGCCCAGCTCGCGTCGATGGCGTCGGCGCGCTGGAACAAGGTCGGGTCGCCCATCATGCAGTCGTACAGCAGGGTCTCGTAGCCGACGCTCGGCGGCTCGTCGAAGAAGTCCTTGAAGCGCAGCGAGGTCTGCACCCGGCCGAGCTTCATCTGCGGACCGGGCACCTTGGCGTCGAACTGGGTCTCGATGCCCTGGTCGGGATCGATCAGGAACTTCACCACGTTCGGCGTCAGCCTGTCCACCGGGGTGTCGCGGAACATCCGGTATGGCGCCGCCTTGTGGTGGATCGAGATCTCGGTGCGACGGCCGGCCAGCCGCTTGCCGGTGCGCAGGTAGAACGGCACCCCGGCCCAGCGCCAGTTCTCGATCGACAGCTTCAGCGCGATGTAGGTCTCGGTATGGCTGTCCGGGGCGACCTTCGGCTCCTGGCGGTAGGCGACGACGTCGGCGCCGAACTCCTGCCCGGCGCCGTACTGCCCGCGCACCGCCTCGTCGGGGTGCAGCGGCCGGATCGCCTCCAGCAGCTTGGCCTTCTCGCTGCGCACCGATTCCGCGTCGAACGAGTTCGGCGGCTCCATGGCGATCATGCAGAGCAGGGTGAACAGGTGGTTGGGCACCATGTCGCGCAACGCGCCGGTGGGCTCGTAGAAGGGGCCGCGCATCTCCACGCCCACCGTCTCGGCGGCGGTGATCTCCACGTGGTCGACATACTCGCGGCGCAGGGTGGGCTCGAACATGCCGTTGGCGAAGCGGATCGCCATGATGCTCTGCACCGTCTCCTTGCCGAGGAAATGGTCGATCCGGTAGAACTGCTTCTCGTCCGCCTGCTTGAGGATGCGCGCGTTCAGCTCCTTCGCCGACGGCAGGTCGGCGCCGAACGGCTTCTCGATCACCACGCGCCGGAACGTCTCGCCGGCCTGCTTCAGCAGCCCGGCCTTCCCCAGTCCGTCGACCACGGTGCCGAAGAAGCGCGCCGAGACCGCGAGGTAGAAGATCGCGCTGCCGTCGCCGAGCGCCTCGCCGATGCGCTTGAAGGTCTCGTCCTGGCTGAAGTCGCCCTGCAGGTAGTGCATCCGGTCGGTCGCCCAACCCCAGGCGGCGTCGTCGAGCTTGGGGGTGTAGAACTCGGCGGTCTTGTCCTTGGTGAAGGACTGCATGGTCTCGGTCAGCGACTGCTTCCACTTGTCGTCGCCGCCGTCGTCGCGGTCGACGCCAATCACCTTGAACTGGTCGGACAGCAGGTGGGCGCCGGACAGGTTGTACAGCGCCGGCATCAGCAACCGCTTGGTCAGGTCGCCGCCGGCGCCGAAGATCACCAGCGTGCAAGGGGGCGCCTGGATGACGCCGGGCGGCGATTTCTCGTTGCTGCCGTGTGACATCGTGCCTGCCTCCGCTCGTCCAAGGATGCGCCGTGCGACGCGCAATTGCTCGCACGGCAGCGTCCAGGAGGGCAAGAAGGTTGCAGCCTTCCGGCCGTGCGGCAGGCAACCGCTCGCCGCCGGGCGCGCTAGGACAGCACCGGTCGACCGGCGTCGCCTCGCGATGGCTCTCGTCCCTTGAACCGGGCCGCCCGACGCGCCGCCCGCTGGAGATCGCGTGCCATGACCGGACTGAGTTTCCTGGTGACGCTCGCGGTGCGCTACCTGCTGGTGGTGCTGTTCTTCCCGTTCAGCGCGCTGGACAAGATCCTGAACTTCGGGGGCGCCGTCGGCCAGGCGCAGGAGATGATCCCCGCGCGCGGGCCAGCCACCCTGATGCTGATGGCCGGGCTGTCGGTCGAGATCCTGATGCCGATCGGCATCCTGACCGGCATCGCCGACCGCCTGGCCGCCTTCATCATGGCCGGCTACTGCATGGTCACCGCGCTGCTGTGGAAGCGATTCTGGGCAACCGGCGATTTCTGGGCCGGCAGCGAGAGCAAGGGACGCGGCCTGTTCTGGGACTTCCTCAAGAACTTCTCGCTGGCCGGCGGCTTCCTGCTGATCAGCTTCGGCAGCATGAGCCTCGCCAGCCTCATCGCCGACCCGTTCTCCTCGACCCATCCCTACGCGACCGCGTCGCACGCGGCCGCGCCGTGAGCCGGTCGGGGCCGCACGGCCACGGCACCTGATCCGCCTCGGCCGGGATGGCGATCACGCGGGCGGAGCTGGAAGCGCTGGACCGGGCCGATCCGCTGGCATCGTTCCGCGACGAGTTCGTGCTGCCGGACGGCGTCGTCTATCTCGACGGCAACTCGCTGGGCGCGCTGCCGCGCGAGACGCCCGGGCGTGTGGCGGCGATGCTGCGGCAGGAGTGGGGCGAGGGGCTGATCCGCTCCTGGGACCGGGGCTGGATCGACCTGCCGCAGCGCCTGGGCGACAAGATCGGCCAGCTGCTGGGTGCCCCGGCCGGCACGGTGATCGCCTCGGACTCCACCTCGGTCAACCTGTTCAAGCTGCTCGCCGCGGCGCTGGCGCTGCGGCCGGATCGGCGCGTGATCCTGTCCGAGCGGGGCAACTTCCCCACCGACCTCTATGTTGCCGAGGGCCTGGTCGGGCTGCTCGGGCACGAGCATGCCCTGCGGCTCGCCGACCCGGACGCGCTCGCCGCCGCACTCGACGCGGACGTCGCGGTGCTGATGCTGACCCACGTGAACTACCGCTCCGGGGCGATGCACGACATGGCGGCGCTCACCGCGGCGGCGCACGCGGCCGGCGCGCTGGTGCTGTGGGACCTGGCGCACTCCGCCGGAGCGGTGCCGGTGGATCTGACCGCGTCGGGCGCGGACCTCGCGGTCGGCTGCGGCTACAAGTTTCTCAACGGCGGCCCCGGCGCCCCGGCGTTCCTGTACGTGGCACAGCACTGGCAGGCGGAGGCGCGCTTCCCGCTCACCGGCTGGCTCGGTCACGCCGATCCGTTCGGCTTCCACGACGGCTACCGCCCGGCTTCCGGCATCCTCCGCGCCTCCGTCGGCACGCCCTCGATCCTGGCGATGACGGCGCTGCAGGTGGGCGTCGACATCGCGCTGCGGGCGCCGATGGCCGCACTGCGCGCCAAGTCGTTGCGCCAGACCTCGATCCTGATGCGGCTGGCGGCGCAGCTCTGTCCGGACATGGGGCTCGAGCTGATCACGCCCGAGGCGGAGGCGTCGCGCGGCAGCCAGGTCTGCTTCCGCCATCCCGAGGCCGCCGCGGTGATGCGGACGCTGATCGAGCGCGGCGTGATCGGGGATTTCCGGCCGCCCGACATCCTTCGCTTCGGCGTCACCCCGCTCACGCTGCGCCATGCCGAGCTGTGGGACGCGATCGAGACGCTCCGCCAAGTGCTGGCCGCACGCGTGCCGCCCGACCGCTCCCGGCATCTGGACAACGGGGAGGGTGCGCTCTACTCGGTCCGGACCTCGCAGCAAGGATCGGCATCATGAGCGACGCGGCCCGCTTCGAACTGTTCGCGTACTGGCGCACCTCGGCGACCTACCGGGTGCGGGTGGCGCTCAACCTGAAGGGCCTCGTGGCACGGGAGCGCTTCGTGAACATCGACGCCGGCGAGCACCGCGGCGAGGCGTTCCTCAGGATCAACCCGCTCGGGGCGATCCCGGCGCTGATCGATCGCGAGGCCGCGCAGCCATCGCCGATCACGCAATCGCTCGCCATCCTGGAGTACCTCGAGGAGATCCATCCGCAGGCGCCGATCCTGCCGCGTGCGCCGCTCGAGCGCGCCAGGGTGCGCTCGCTGGCCTCGATGCTGACGGCCGACACCCACCCGCTCATCACGCCGCGGGTGATGAAGTACCTGACCGAGGAGGCGGACTTCGAGGCGGACACCGCCCGCGCCTGGCGCGTCAACTGGTTCAGCGCCGGCCTGCAGGCGTTCGAGAAGCGCCTGGCGAGCGACGCCGAGACCGGCGCGTTCTGCCACGGCGACGGCATCACGATGGCGGATATCTGCCTCGCCAGCATCAAGATCGTGCTGCCGATCTTCAAGATCGAGGTGCCGGACACGCCGATCGTCGACCGCATCTTCGCCGCCTGCGAAGCGCACCCGGCCTTCATCGCGGCAGCGCCGTCGCGGCAGTTCGGCGCGCCGGGTTAGAGGAGCCGGTCAGCCGCTGCAGCTGGCGCCGCCCAGCATGCAGAACCGCGCGCAGTGCGGGTGGTTCAGCATCACCGTGCCGGCGGCGTCGCGCAGGGTCGGACCAAGATCGAAGCCCGGCGCGTGCGGTGTCAGCGTGCACGCCACCACGCTCGGCGCCTGGCCGCGACGCTTCACCACCATGCGGCTGCTCGCGCACATGAGCTCGCCCGGGCTGCGGCCCAGTATGCCCCAGCAGGCCTCGGTGATCTCCGGCACGTCGGCCGCCGCATCCATCTCCGGGAACAGCACCAGCCGGCCGCGCTCGGCGGCGTCGATCTGCACGCCCAGGCTGCCGAACAGCCTCGCGTAGCCGTCGCGCGACGCCGCCTCGTCCTCGCCGGCGAGCAGGCGGCCGGCCACGGCGTGGCGGAAGCCGTTCCGGTCGAGCCAGCGCAGCCCGTCCAGCGCGATCGGCCAGCTGCCGACGCCGCGCTCGGCCTCGTGGACCGCCGCCGTGTGATGGTCGAGGCTGACGCGCAGGGTGAGGCGGTCGCCGTGCCGGTCGCGCAGCCGCAGCAGCGCCGCCTCGTGCAGCCGCATCGGCCGCATCGCGTTGGTCAGCACCAGCGCCGTGCGGCCGCGGTCCAGCGCGTCGTCGAGCATCGCCGTCAGGTCGCGGTTCAGGAACGGCTCGCCGCCGGTGAAGCCGATCTCGCGCGTGTCCAAGCCCAGCGCCTCGACCTCGTCGAGGTAGCGCGCCACCTCCGCAGCACTCAGGTAGGAGAGCGAGTCGTTGGACGGCGAGCTCTCGATGTAGCAGCGCGCGCAGGTGATGTTGCACAGCGTGCCGGTGTTGAACCAGAGCGTGCGCAGCCCCGACAGCGCAACCCCGGCGCGAGGCTCGCCGCGCGCGGTATGCCGAGGGTCGCGAAACTTGCCGGGGTCGAGCCGTGCGGCGTGAGTCATGCCGAGATGGTCCTGGTGCAGGGCGGAGATGGGCGCTGCCCTGCCAGCCCGACAAGGCCCGGTGGCTAGAACAATGACCTGGCAAACCTCAGGAAACCTTGTTCTTCCCAATCGGGGTCTGGGGCCGGCGGCCCCCGCGGGTCAAGGGCAGCGCCCTCGGCTCCCTTCATCAACCTGCTCTAGCGCCGCAGCGCCGTGACCAGCCGCGCCCAGCGCCGGGTCCAGGGGCCGAACAGGCGGTCCTCGCAGGCGGCGAAGGCGAGCGCCTTGGACAGCTCGGACAGCGTCGGATACGGCGCCACCGCGCCGGACAGGCCCCACAGCGAGGTACGGCGCGACAGCAGCATCACCCAGGGCAGCGCCAGCTCCCCGGCACCGGCGCCGACCAGGGTCACCCCGACCGGGCGGCCGCCGGCCAGCACCAGCTTGGCGAACCCGTCGGTCTCGCCCTCGCAGACCGCGCGGTCGATGTCGGCGAGACGCTGGCGCACCACCCGCACCTCGCGGTGCAGGCGTCGCGCCGCCGCCTCGGTGAGACCCACCTGCGCCAGCTCGGGCTCCGTGTAGGTGACCCACGACAGGGTCGCCGGACGCACCCGCGCCGGCAGGCCCAGGGCCACGCGCATCACCGCCACCGCGGCGTCCTCCGCCGCCGCGTGGGTGAGGCGGGGGCCTTGGCGGCAGTCGCCCAGCGCCAGCACGCGCGGGTTGGAGCTGCGCCGGCCCGCATCCACCTCGATGCCGTCCGGACCCGTGCGCACCTTGGCGG
>CAXTOC010000044.1:0-6463 GCA_964245725.1 uncultured Acetobacteraceae bacterium
GCCGCGCAGGACGGCGCGGCGGAGTGAGGCGGGTGCTGCCCGCGCGAGGCGTGCGGGCACGCTTGGCGGGCAGGGCGCGTCCGCCTAGCCTGTGAGGCCGCGGCGGGAAGCGTCCATGCAGATCGCGATCGACAGGGGCCAGGAGGGCGAGATCGCGCGACGCTGTCTTGCCCGCGTGCGCCGGCGACTGATTCCGGTGGTGATGCTGCTCTACTTCGTGGCCTACCTTGATCGCAACAATGTCGGGTTCGCGGCCCCCGAGCTTCGGCACGATGTCGGGCTGACGGCGGCCTCGTTCGGCTTCGGCGCCGGCATCTTCTTCATCGGCTACTTCATCTTCGAGGTTCCGAGCAACGCCGGCATGCATCGCTTCGGCGCGCGACGCTGGATGGCCCGGATCCTCGTCAGCTGGGGGATCTGTGCCGCGGCACTCGCCCTGGTCAGGAACGCTTGGAGCTTCTACCTGATCCGCTTCCTGCTCGGTGCGGCGGAAGCGGGATTCTCGCCCGCCATCCTGTACTTCTTCACGCTCTGGTTTCCGGAGCGCGAGCGCACGCGGGCACTGGGTTTCTTCGTGCTGACGCAACCGATCGCGAACGCGATCGGGGCACCCGTCTCCGGCCTGCTGCTGTCCATGGACGGGCTCCTCGGCCTGCACGGGTGGCAGTGGCTGTTCCTCCTCGAGGGCGTCCCGGCGGTGGCGCTCGGGCTGCTCGCGCCGCTCCTCCTGACCGACCGGCCGGAGACCGCCGCCTGGCTTCCCGACGACGAGCGGCGCTGGCTCGCGGGTGCGTTGCAACACGAGGCGCGCGATCGGCCGGGTGCCTCGGCGGAGAGCGGCTTCGTCGCGGGCATGAGGGACCGGCGCTTCATGGTCTACGCGGCGCTGAATTTCGGGCTGATCTGCGGCGTCTACGGGCTGAGCGTCTGGCTGCCCACCATCGTGCGCGCTCTCTCCGGCAGCACCGCGCTCGGCACCGGTTTCCTGGTGCTCATTCCCTACTCGGTCGCCGCGGTCGCGACCTTCGTCTGGAGCCGGCGGGCGGCACGGACCGGGAAGATCGCGCAGCATGCGAGCCTCGGCATCGCGATCGCCGCGGCGGCGCTGGTCGGCGCCGGGCTGACGCTGCCCCTCTCCGCGACGGGATCGATGGCGTTCCTGTGCCTGGCCTCCGCCGGAATCTACGCGTCGATCGCGCCCTTGCTCGCCATGCCGTCCGGCGTGCTCGTCGGCGCGGGCGCCGCGGCGGGGCTCGCGGTCACGAATTCCGTGGGCAACCTCGCGGGTTTCCTGTCGCCCTACGCCGTCGGGCTCCTGAAGGGCTGGACCGGGGGAGACCGCGCCGGCCTGTTCTTCCTCGGCGGGTGCCTGGTGACGACGAGCATCGGCGTGTTCCTCTACGCGCGCCGCCGACCGGAAGGATTTCTGCCGGACTGAACGGACCCGCAGAACCTGCGCGCTTCGGCCGATCTCGCTCGACACCACCCGGGGAGCCGCCCATGCCGGACATCCACATGCCACGCCGCGATCTGCTCCTGGCCTCCCTCGTCGCCGCCTTGCAGGTCGCCGCCCGCGCATCGAACCTCGATCCCGCCGAGACGATCCTGACCCTGCCCGCCGACATCCCCTGGAGGCTGCGTCCCGACGACCCCGAGGACAGCGTCGCCACCGCGCCGCTGTTCGGCAGCCGGTCCGGTGTCGGCCTCTACTACGAGCTGATCAGATGGTCTCCGGGATACATGAGCGCGCCGCACAGCTACGTGACGGACCGGCTCTGCGTGGTCGTGTCCGGGACCTGGTGGGTCAATAGCGGCGCCGATTTCGATCCGGCGCGCTGCGTGCCGGCGCCGGCTGGCAGCTTCGTGCACCGCGTCGCGCACACCCCGCACTATGACGGGGTGGTGGCGAGCGGCCGCGAGCCGGCGGTCATCGCCATCTGCGGCATCGCGCCGGTGGGCCAGCGCTACCTCGAGCCGGACCGACCGGGCTGGCGCAAGGTCGGCTGAGCTTCGCCCGCCGCCGCGCAAGAGGCGAAGCAGGGGCAGCGTCTCGCTCCGAGGCGCCGCCCCTGTCGTCGAGGCCCGTGCCGCAGGGCCGGCCGGATCAGGCCAGGTCGAACCGGTCCAGGTTCATCACCTTGGTCCACACCGCCACGAAGTCGTGCACGAACGCCTCCTCCGAGCCGGTGCACCCGAACACCTCCGCGATCGCCCGCAGCAGCGAGTTCGACCCGAAGATCAGGTCGACCCGGCTGCCGGTCCACTTCAGCGCGCCGGTGCGGCGGTCGCGCCCCTCGAACCGGTCGTCGGCCTCGGACACCGCCTTCCACGTCGTGCCCATGTCGAGCAGGTTAACGAAGAAGTCGTTGGTGAGCTGCCCCGGCCGGTGGGTGAACACCCCGAGTTCCGTCCCGCCGCAGTTGGCGCCGAGCACGCGCAGGCCGCCGACCAGGACCGTCATCTCCGGCGCGGTGAGCGTCAGGAGATGCGCCCGATCGACCAGATGCACCTCCGCGGGCTGGCCGCGCCCATCGCCGAGGTAGTTGCGAAACCCGTCCGCGGTCGGCTCCAGCACGGCGAAGGCGTGCGCGTCGGTCTGCTCGGGGGAGGCGTCGGTGCGGCCCGGCGTGAACGGGACCTGCACGGCATGCCCGGCATCACGGGCGGCCTTCTCGATTGCCGCGCAGCCGCCGAGCACGATCAGGTCGGCGAGCGAGACCTTGCCGCCGGACTGCGCCGCGAACTCCGCCCGGACAGCCTCCAGCGTCCGCAGTACCGAGGCCAGTTCGGCCGGCTCGTTCGCCGCCCAGTCCTTCTGCGGCGCCAGGCGGATGCGGGCGCCGTTGGCGCCGCCACGCTTGTCGGTGCCGCGGAACGTCGAGGCCGACTTCCAGGCGGTCGAGACCAGCTGCGCGACGGACAGCCCTGACTCCAGCAGCCGCGCCTTGAGCGCCGCCACGTCCTGCCCCCCGACCAGCGGATGGTCGACGGTGGGGACGGGGTCCTGCCACAGCAGCGGTTCCGCGGGCACCTCCGGGCCGAGGTAGCGCGCGAGCGGCCCCATGTCGCGGTGCGTCAGCTTGAACCAGGCGCGGGCGAATGCGTCCGCGAACACGTCCGGGTTCTGGTGGAAGCGCCTGGAGATCTCCAGGTAGGCCGGATCCGCGATCATCGCGATGTCGGAGGTGAACATCATCGGCGGGTGGCGCTTCGAGGCGTCATGCGCGTCGGGCACCATGTCGGCGGCCGCGCCATGCTTGGGCTTCCACTGCCAGCCGCCGCCGGGACCCTTCCCCAGCTCCCACTCGTAGTTGAACAGGTTGTCGAAGTATCCCTGATCCCATGTGGTCGGCTCGGCGGTCCAGGCGCCCTCGAGGCCGCTGGAGATCGTGTCCGGCCCCTTGCCGGTGCCGAAGCTGTTCTTCCAGCCCAGGCCCATCTGCTCGATGCCGGCCGCCTCGGGCTCCGGACCCACATACTGCTCGGCGCTGGCCGCGCCGTGGCTCTTGCCGAAGGTGTGGCCGCCGGCGATCAGCGCCACCGTCTCCTCGTCGTTCATCGCCATGCGCGCGAACGTCTCGCGTATGTCGCGGGCCGATCCGAGCGGATCAGGCTTGCCGTTCGGCCCCTCCGGGTTGACGTAGATCAGGCCCATCTGCACGGCGCCAAGATGGCCGGCCAGCTCCCGGTCGCCGCTGTAGCGCTGGTCACCGAGCCAGCTGTCCTCGGGACCCCAGTTGATGTCCTCCTCGGGCTCCCAGATGTCGGCGCGGCCGCCGGCGAAGCCGAACGTCCTGAGCCCCATCGACTCCAGCGCGCAGTTGCCGGCCAGCACCATCAGGTCGGCCCACGAGATGGCGCGGCCGTATTTCTGCTTGACCGGCCACAGCAGCAGCCGAGCCTTGTCGAGGTTCGCGTTGTCGGGCCAGGAGTTCAGCGGCGCGAAGCGCTGCGTCCCGGAGCCCGCCCCGCCTCGGCCGTCGCCGATGCGGTAGGTGCCCGCGCTGTGCCACGCCATGCGGATGAACAGCGGCCCGTAATGCCCGAAGTCGGCCGGCCACCAGTCCTGCGACGTGGTCATCAGGGTGAACAGGTCCTGCTTCACCGCCGCCAGGTCGAGCGCCTTGAACGCCTCGGCGTAGTCGAAATCCTCGCCCAGCGGATCGGACTTGGTCGAATGCTGGTGCAGGATCTTGAGGTTCAGCTGGTTGGGCCACCAGTCCCGGTTGGACCTCGGCCAGGCCGTCGAGTTGTTCGGGGCCACGCCCTTCATGGGGCACTGGCCGACGTTGTCTCCGTCCATCTTTCTCTCCCATCTTCTAGCCGCGTCGATCGCGGCATGCGCGCGAGGTCGCCCTCACGGCCGGTAGCTGAGAATAGTCGCATCTCCATCATGCAAGGAAGCCGTCGATCCCGGAAGATGGGCTGGAGTCGGAAGGCTAGCGGACGGCCACCCGGCGACGGGCCTGCCGGACCATCTCGACCTTGTCCGGCTCCGCCGCCGGCGCGGCGGTCTCCGCATCGGCCGGGATCTCGATCGCGGGCATTGCCGTGGGCGTCGGGGAGAGGATACCGGTCAGCCGCGACTGCACCTGCTCGACCCGGCCGGCGTCCGGATCGGTCCTCACCACCGAGACGACCTGGCCGCCCCGCACCGTCACCTCGAGCGCGGTCACCACGCTGTACGCCACGCCGCCCACCAGGTTGACCAGCGCGCAGGCGAAGCTCCCGTCATGCCAGCCGGACTCGACCTCGATGCGCGCGCTGAAGCCGCCGCACAGCGGCGCGTCGGAGAAGTAGGCGGCGAGATCGCCGCGCACCTCGCGCGAGGTCGGCACGAAGACCCTGATGCCGCGATGCGCGTCGACCAGCCCTACATAGAGCCGTCCCGCCAGTCCCGGACCAGGCAGGAACGCCCATCCCTTGATCTGGAACACGCGGCTCGGCAGGTCCATCCCCCCGGCAGTGCCGGCCTCCGCCTCGCAGATCTGGTCGACATGATGCCGGAGCGACTGTCCGGAGCGCCAGGCGGCGTCCTTCACCGGCAGTCGCGAGATCGAGAGGTGGCGGTCCTCGCCGGTCTGCTGCGCGACCCGGTAGAAGGCGCGGGTGACGGCCTCGTTGGACGGCGCGGTGAGTGCCGCCCCGGTCACCGCGCCTGCCTCGATCTCGACCTCCAGCGCGGTCAGGCAGAACGCCGCGCGGTCGCCGAAGCCGTTAATGATGGCGACCTTGTAGCGCCCTTCGCACCATTTGCCGCGCAGTGCGATCTGCCCGGTGAATCCGGAGCGACGCGGGGCGGCCGGGAAGCTCGCCATGATGTCGTCGCGCACGTCCCGTGTGGCGGCGAAGAAGATCACCGGTCCCGCGTCGCCGCCGATCAGGGCGAGCGAGACCTGGCCGCCGACCCGTATGTTCGGCACGAAGGTCCAGCCGGTGATCCGCAGCTCCGGCACCGGCCGGAAGCCCTCCTTCAGCATCTCCGGCGTGAGGCCGCAGACGGAGTCTATGTAGACTTCCGAGCCCTGCACGTGGCTCCAGTCCTGGATCGCCGCAGGCAGCTCCAGCCGGATCGTCGAGCGGCGGCTCGGATCGAAGATGTGCCGCGGCGGCGCCAGGTTCTTCCAGCTCGGATGCGGCAGCAGGTGCACCTGTCCGGCATCGAGGCCGAGTCCCACGTCGCCCAGCGGACGCGCCGGCGCCACCGAGCGGTAGATCTCCAGCAGCGAGGCGGCGTAGGCGCGGGTATCCGTCCACAGATGCGGCCCGATGCTGGCGCGCATCGCCCGACGCGTGGCAGGGCTCGCGCGCAGCAGCTCGAGGTAGTCGAGCACCGCGCTGGTCTCGCCGATCCTGACCTTGAAGCCGTTGACGCCGTGCTCGACGCGGTCGCCGAACGCGCCGACGTCGCTGACGATCGGGATCAGGCCGGCCTGCCAGATCTCGGACATCGAGATGCAGTAGGTCTCGGGCCAGATCGACAGGTGCAGCGCCACGTCGGCATGTGCCACCGAGGACAGGTCGCCCGGCATGTAGCGGCCGTGATAGGTCACGTTGGGCTTGTTCCAGCGCGCGAGCACCTCCGCATATTGCGGCTCGGCGTTGCCGAGCAGGTGGAAGCGGAACAGCAGCGGGTTGGCTTCCTCGATCAGGCTCATGATCGCGTCCGCGCCCTTGGCGCGCAGGAAGTTGCCGACCACGGCGATCACCAGCGGCGCGTGCTCCGCCTCCGCGCGCGCCGGCGCGGGCTCGATCGCGGTGCTGGCGGGCGTCGGGACGCCCAGCACCGCGCGGCGGCGGCGGCCCAGCTCGGGATAGATCCGCATGGTCAGCGCCTCGGAGTAGCGGGTTCCGAACAGGAACACGTCGATCGAGCGGATCACCTCGACCATGAAGGTGCGGCGCGTCTGCTGCGCGCCGGCAGGCACCGCCTCGGCGATGCGCAGGCAGATGTCGCAGGCGC
>CAXTOC010000044.1:6473-13704 GCA_964245725.1 uncultured Acetobacteraceae bacterium
CCGACGCAGGCGCTGATCGACTTGTTGCCGATGTCGCAGAACACCTGCTCGTGGTTGAGCAGGTTGTAGCGCGAGCAGACCAGGAAGTAGTCATGCGCCGAGAACACGGTGCCGGCGCCCGCCGCCTTGGCGATGATCGGCAGCGAGGCGGCGTGGTGGCCGAGATGCTGGAAATGCACCAGGTCGATGCCGTACTGGCCGATGACGTTGGAGAACGCCACCTCCTCCGGCGCATCGGTCAGGCTGTCGAGCCAGCCGATCTCGTGCATGTCGAACCGCTCCAGCACGACGCCGCGGTCGTCCATCAGGTGACACTGGCCGTCGCGCCGCAGCCAGAAGAACATGTCCACCGCGCGCTCGAACATCGCCGACAGGGTTTGCTGATAGACCTCGACGCCGCCCCACTCGTTGCGATGGATCGTCGAGTGGGTGCACATCAGCACACGCAGCTTGCGGCTCGAGGACGCCGGCTCCAGCGGCGCGCCGCGCACGCTGAACTCCGCCCGCGTGACGTCGCGCATGCGCTGCAGCCGATGGGCGTAGAGCTGCGTCGCTGCCACCTGCCGCTGCGTCTGCAGCGCGCGCTCCGCCCGCAAGGTCGGGCTCTGCAGCAGCCGGCGCACCGCGCCGACCAGGGAAGGCGCGTCGCGCACCAGCTCGATGCCGCGCACCGCATCGAAGTGCGCGCCGTCCATCGCCTCCCCGGCCTCCACCACCTGGGCGGTGCCGCTCAGCCCGAGCTCGTACAGCCGCGGCCCGGGCGCGGTCGCCTGACCGACATCGCCGTGGCTGGCGTAGTCGCGGAACATGGTCAGCGTGACGCGGCTCGCGTTGGCGAAGTCGATGAACGACTCGTGGCTGACCGGCCACTGAATCGCCAGTCGAGCCAGGTCGGAAGGCAGCGGCGGCAGGTACTCGTTGGTCGGACAGACCAGCTTCAGCCTCGCCTCCGGGAACGCGTTGACGATCCGGCGCAGGCTCTGGATCCGGTTCGGCCACATGGTGCCGGCGAAGAAGATGTCGTACTCGAGCTCGGCATCCGGCCTGACCGGACGGAGGTGGAACGTCTCGCTCGCCGCCAGCGGCAGGTAGTGGCCGCGGCCGCGATAGGCTTCGACGCAGGCGGGATCGTTGGTGAAGACGAAGTCGAACAGCTCGGCGTGCTGCAGGTTGTACTCCAGCATGAAAGGGTCTTCGAACAGCCAGAGCACGATGGTGCGGAACGACCGCCGCACCCGGCGCAGCAGCGCCTCGTGCAGCCGCTGGCCGTCGATGCAGATCAGCACGTCGTGCAGGCCGGCCGCGGCGATCGGCACCAGCGAGCGGTTGTCCGCCAGCACCACGTTCTGCGCGCCGAACAGCGCCTTGGCCGCGTCGACGATGGCGAGGGTGAGGTAGGAATTCGGGTTGTGCGTGAAGTTGGTGTTGTAGATGACGGTCATGCCAGGCCCCTCGCCTTGAGCGTGTCGACCACATGCCGGGCGCGGTGGGCGTAGGTGTGTTCCGACAGCGCCCGCTTCTGCGCCAGCTCCGCGGTCCTCAGCCCACGCTCCGCGTCGCCGAGATAATACTCCAGCAGCGTATCGAACTCCGCCTGGTTGGAGAAGCTGGGGATCTCGTCGCGGGCAAAGTAGCGGCGCAGTTCGAACGTGTCCTCGTGGAACAGCTGCACGGTTCCGGCGAGCGCGGTCTCGAAGGTGCGCGGGCCAGGCGAGGACGGCGTGATCATGTGGCGGCGGTTCTCGAAATGCAGGCTGCGCCCGAGGTTGAGCACGATCCGCGACCGCTGGTAGAGCTCGATCAGCTGCGCCTTTTCGATGCGGCGGTCCGAGAAGCCGTGGCCGAACCTGCCCCAGCCCGGGCCGATGAAGCAGAGCTCGAGGCCGGACAGGCTGGAGCGCAGGTCCTCCACCACCTCCTGGCGGCTGGTGAAGGCGACGCCGCAGAACATCACGTCGACGGTCTTCTCCCGCCCGGCATCGATCGGCACGTAGTGGCGCTTGTGGCAGCCGGCCAGCGGCAGGTGGAACGCGTTGGGGTGGGTGTAGAAATTGACGCCCCAGTGGTCGCAGGAGAAGATCGCGTCGAAATCGTGCTCGATCCGGTAGCTGGCATCCTGCTCGTAGGGATCCTCGGTGGCCCAGAACACCGTCACCTTGCCGAGCCGGCGCGCCTCGCGGCTGACCTCGCCGAAATAGGTGCTTTCGGGAAGATACGAGCCGATGCCCATGACGATGTCCGGCTGCAGCTGCGCCACCACCGCGCTGGCGCCGCTGATGTTGGCGCACAGCACGTTGTGCTCGCCGATATACTCCATCCAGCCATCCATGATGGAGTTGCGCACCTGCGCGTTCGCCTGCGACTCGTAGCGGCCGCCGCTGCAGATCAGAACCTTCATCGGATCGTCATGTCCCTTCTGGTCGACGCAGCTCGTGCCGGCGGGTCAGCCAGCCTGCCGCTCAGGGATGCGGCGAGCGTTGCGTCCGCCGGGACAGGATCATGACGTCCCTTCTCACCCTTCCGTCAGCAACGCCATCCATCTCCTGACGTAATGTTCATAACCGTCGGGCGCAACAAAAAACCAGTGCCGCCAGGTCTGGAACACCGGGTCGTTGCTCCTGTACTCCGCATTGTGCAACAGTTTCCGTGCGGCTTCCGGCTTGGGGCCGTGGAAATGCACGATCCGTGCCCGGGACTGTGCGCCCCAGTGCGGCTTCCAGTTGTAGACCGGCGAGAGCGGGTCCCAGCGGCCCTTGTAGTAGAGCTGCAGCAGCTCCTGGTCGTAGCCCGCGATGCGGCCGAAATTCTCGCACATGAACTCGATCAGCGCGGGGCGGTCGCGTCGCATCCGCTCCACGTTGAGGATCATGACGCCGCAATTGACGTCGTCGTAGAACGAGTCCGGCTTGAACTGCGGCGCGATCGCGAACAGCTCGGGGCGCAGGTGGTCGATCGTCACCGGCGCCTCGAACATCACGTCGCAGTCGGTGTACAGGACGTGCGACTCCTCGACCTCCAGCAGCCCGATCTCGATCCGCATGAAGGCGCCCTCGGCGGTCTTCATGTAGTCCGGCCATTCCGGCTTCTGGCGTTCCTGCGCCTCGCGCAGCGCGTCGTGGAAGGTCAGGCGGTGCAGGATCACCGTGACGCCGCGTGCGCGCATCTCGGCGGTGAACTCGTCCTCCTCGCCGTGATAGATCATGTGCGGACGCAGGTTGGTATGGCGCTTGGCCGAGATCACCGCGGCGCGGATGCAGTCGCGGAAGCCCTGGTCCGGATCGGCATCCAGCGTCGTCCGCGTGATCGCGAAGTACCACTTCGCACCGGGCGATTCCTCCTGCCCACGCGGACCCTCCAGGTCGGCCGGCGCCGGCGTGTCGCCCAGCGCGCGCGCGCGCTCCATCACTTCGCTCGCCAGGCGCTGATACACCAGCCGCTCGAAATGGGTGGGTCCGGTCAGGTCCTGCGGGCTGGCGACGAAGTCGTCCATGCGCAGCGCCGTCGCGTGGACGAACTCTGGCAGCACGTCGCATAGCCAGCGATTGTGCTGACGGTGCAGCTCGGCCAGCGGCTCCATGCCGCTGAACGGCTGTTCGCCCATCAGCAGCACCAGCACCCGCGTGTTTGCCGGTGCGGTGGCCAGGATGGCGCGGACGTTCTGCTTGAACGCCGCCTCGCCGATGCGCCCGACCGGCTCGTAGTTCTCGCGGAAGAAGCGCAGCGCCTCGAGCGCCTCGCCGGTGGGGTTGCGACGCGCGATCTCGTCGTCGGGCAGGGTGAACAGGTCGTCATGGCCGAGCGAGGCCGGGGAGAACGGCACCAGGTCGCCGGTATGGCGATGCCGATAGAGATGGTAGTAGGCGTCCGCCCAGAAGCTGAGCAGCCAGACACGCGCCTCCAGCAGGGCCGGCGAGGGTCGCCGCAGATCCTCCTCGGCGTAGCCGAGACGCAGCATCGCCTCCAGGCGCTCGCCGCTCACGCCCTCGAGCGCGTAGCGCAGCATCTGCGTGTGGTCGCGCCGGATCTCGATTCCGGCGCGGCTGGTGTTCAGGCGCAGGAACAGCGTTCCGGCGTGTATGGTGACGTAGTGCGCCACCGCCTCCAGGTCGCAGCCGCCGCCGATGAACATCGTGCCGACATCCTTGGCCTGCGACGCGTTCCTCGCCTGCGCCGGATCGTAGAGGCTGATCCAGTCGCACGGGATGGTCTCGTCGTGCAGGTCGGTCAGCACCTCGCCGGTGATGGCGATGCGCGGTCGCCCCAGACGCCGGTAGAGCCAGAGCTCGACATACATGCCGAGCGTGCGGCAGGAGAAGCAGTAGTATGCGAGATCCTGGAACGCCGCACCTCGATGCTGCACGAAGAAGCCGACGAAGCCGTAGTCGCCGTACTTGTCGCGCACGCGAACCAGCCCGGCCTGGACGAAGAAGTTGCGCAGGTGGCGGCGCAGCGCCGCGCGCGCCTCCTCGATGTCCTCCGGCAGGCGTGCCTTGATGAAGTTAAGCTGGTTGGTGCGGTTCACCAGTTCGATGGCGCGGTCGATGTGCTTGTCGACGTCGTGCTCGATCTCGACGGTGATGCCGCTGCTGCGCAGGAAGTCGTAGACGCCGTCGCCGGCGGCGATCTGGTCCTGATGCCGGGACTGCAGCAGCTTGTACTGCGCGAGCCGGGTCAGCTCGGAGTCGTTCTTGCCCTTGAACAGCGGGTCCCGCAGCATCGTGTCGATGATCGATTCATCCGATACCTGCAGGTTCGGCACGAAATGCAGCGCCTCCTTCAGGTTCATCGGGTTGTCGTCGATGAACAGGATCGTCTCGGGCCGCAGCTGCACCGCCTCGACGAGCGCCTTGATGCGCGGTCCCTTGGCGTCCCAGCTCACGCTCGGAAAGATGAAGTAGTCCCAGAGATTCCATTCGGTCAGGATGCGCCGCACCGGTTCGAGGTCGTTCTTCGAGCAGATGGCGCTGAGGATACCGCGCCGCGCCAGCGCGATCACCGTATTCACCGCGGTGTCGTTGCGCGAGATGCCGCCTTCGGTGAGGGTCCCTTTCCAGAAGGTCTCGTCGAGGTCCCATATCACCAGTCGGACCCGCTCCCTGGCTGTCGTCTCCGGCATTCTCTCGCTACTCCTGGAGAGGTCGACCGCCTGACCCCTCGGCTCGGCGTTTTTCTACACGATCCGCGCTGAGCCGGCGACCGGCTTCTGGCGCTGCACGCGGCCGACCGCCGGCGCGCGGCGAAGCGTCGACGCCTGGTCCGGATCGCGCGGTGATGAAGCGCTCGACGAGCGGCGAGCTCGAGAACACGCAGGCGAAGGCGCGCAGCACCGCCGCCGGATCCGTGGCCGCGACCGCCAGCCGAACCACCCGGCCGTCGAGGAACCAGAGCCGGTGCCTGCACAGCTGGAACGCCGCCTGCCCGCCGGTGACGACGATGACGCCGAGGCCGTACTCGCCATCCGCCCACTTCCCCGTCATCCGCACCTCGGCCGCGTAACCGCAACGCAGCGGCGCCTCCGGATGGATCGCCTGCACGTCCGCGCGCGGCTGCCGCGCGGCGTCGAGAAACACCACGTGCCGGCCGCCGCGATGGATCAGGCAGACGAACACCTGTCCTGCCTGGCTGGCGCCGGGCTGGAACACCCACCCCGTCATGCTGAACCGGTCCACCGGCTCGAACGCGGCCGCCTCGGGCGCGTCGTCGCGGCCGAGCGGATCGGTCTCGTCGCCGCACAGCACGTCAACGTAGGCGCGGCAGCGCTGCAGCGACGCCCACTCGACGATGCTTCCCGGCAGGTCGAGCTTCAGGCCGGCGCCGGCCGGCTCGAGGATGTCGCGCGGTGCGGCGATCTCCTTCCAGCTCCGCCTCGCCAGCAGGTGCAGCTGGCCGGCATCGAGCCCGAGCGGCCGCGCGGTCCCGAGCCGCGCCTTGGGCGCCAGCGCACGGTACTCGCCCAGGATGCAGGTCGCGTAGGCGTCGGCGTCGGTCCACAGATGCGGCCCGATGCCGCGCTGCAGCGTCTCGCGCAGGTGGGGGTTGGCGCGCAGCACCTCCAGCAGGTCCAGCACCGCGCTGGCATCGCCGATGCGCACCTTGAAGCCGTCGACCCCGTGGCTGACCCGTTCGCCCAGCGCGCCGATGTCGGTGACGATCGGGATCAGCCCGGCCTGCCAGACCTCGGACAGCGAGATGCACCAGGTCTCCGGCCAGATCGACAGGTGCAGCGCGACCTGTCCGCGCGACAGCGGCGGCTCCCCCGGCGCGTAGCGGCCGTGATAGGTGACGCGCGCGCCGAGCCTGTGCAGCACCTCGTGATAGTGTGGCTCCGCGGCGCCCAGGATGTGGAACCGGAACAGGTGCGGGGGTGCTGCCTCGATCACCTGCAGCACAGTGTCGGCGCCCTTGATGCGCAGGAAATTGCCCGCCACCACCACGTCGAGCACGTCCGGCCCGGTGCGGCGTGGGCGATGCGGCGCGGCGGCCGAATGCGGCAGCGGGGGCGCCGGCGCCGGGGGACCGATGACCAGGCGGCGGGTGGTACGTGTCTGCGGGTAGATGCGAAGCACCAGCTCCTCGGACTGGCGCGAGCCGAACAGCAGCAGGTCGACGGCGCCCAGCACCTGCTCCATGAAGCCGCGACGCTGCTGCTGCGCCCCAGGCGGCAGGCCTTCCGCGCGAGCTAGGCAGATCGTGCAGGCATTGATCGAGCGGGTGCCGATGTCGCAGAACTTCTGCTCGTGGTCGAGCAGGTTGTAGCGGGCGCAGACCAGGAAGAAATCGTGCACCGAGAGCAGCGTGCCGACGCCGCTGGCGCGCGCGATCAGCGGCAGCGACGCGGCGTGATGGCCGAGATGCTGGAAATGCACCACGTCGACGTCGTAGCTGGTCAGCACGTCGGAGAAGTGCGCCTCCTCGAAAGGATCGCAGAGCACGTCGAGCCAGCCGATCGGCTCGCCATCGAAACGCTCCAGGACCGCGCCACGCGCATCCAGCAGCTGGCAACCGTGATCGTTACGAATCCAGAACAGGACCTCGACCTCGCCCTCGAGCTGGCTGCACAGCATCTGCTGGTAGACCTCGACGCCGCCCCAGACCTCATGGTGGATCGTCGAGTGCGTGCACATCAGCACCCGCAGCCTGCGCGCCGGCAGCGCGCTCCGGATCGTCGCCGTCGCCGGCGGCGGATCGCTCGCGGCGTCGCCGAGGGAGAGCTCCAGCAGGCGGCGCAGCC
>CAXTOC010000045.1:0-13601 GCA_964245725.1 uncultured Acetobacteraceae bacterium
CCGTTCAATCGCTCGGCCGGTCTGGCCGTCCTGACGGAGAATTCCCGCCAACCTCATCCACTCGACGCCGATGGCCTCGGCGAGCTTGCCTGGCCCTACCACTGCATGCACCACATGGTCGCGGCCGAACACCGCGCCCAGCGCCTCGGCGAACCGGTCGACCTGCTCGACGGGGTCAACGGCGCCACCAGCCGGCGGACCCGGCCAGACGGACGCACCCTCGACGTCAAGATCCCCGTGGGTCTCGAGGACGGCCAGACCCTGCGCCTGCGCGGGCAGGGCGGTGCGGGGCTGCAGGGCGGTCCTGTGGGCGACGCGCTGATCCAGATCAAGGTCGCCGCACACCGCTTCTTCCGTCGCGACGGCAACGACATCCGGCTCGAGCTGCCGGTGTCGGTGCCGGAGGCGGTGCTGGGCGCGCGGATCGCGGCGCCCACGCCGGCCGGGGCGGTGACCGTGACCATCCCTCCGGCCTCGGACTCCGGAAGCACGCTCAGGCTGCGCGGACGCGGCGTGCCGAAGCACGGCGAGCACGAGGCCGGCGACCTCTACCTGACGCTGCGAGTGGTGATCGGACCCCCCGACGCGGCGCTCGAGGGGTTCCTGCGCGACTGGCGCCCGTCGCACGCCACCGACCCGCGCCGCGCCATGATGGGGGATGCATGATTACCATCGAGACGCTGTGCATCCGCGTCGCGGGCCTGCGGCGCGAGGATGTGGAGCGCTGGATCGGCCAGTCCTGGGTGCGCCCGGACGGGCAGCCCGGCGGCTACCTTTTCCACGACATCGACGTCGCACGGGTGCGGCTGATCGTGGAGCTGCGCGAGCAGATGCAGGTCAACGAGGAGGCGCTGCCGGTCGTGCTGTCGCTGCTGGACCAGCTCTACGACGCACGGCGGCGCATGCGCCGGGTGCGCGACGCGCTGGAGCAGGCCGCTCCCCCGGAGCTGCGTCAGGAAGTGCTGCGGCTGCTGGTGGCCGACCTTCCCTGAACCGGTCGCCGGCGGCTGCCCCGTTGATTTGCCGCCTGCCGGGCGCTTGGCTAATGAGATCAGCGGCTCGCTGAGGAGACGGCATGGCTGATATCGACGAGGCGTCGGGGATGTCGGTGTCGCAGTTCAGCGGCTATTTCGACCGCTACGAGGCGGGTCGGGCTTCCGGATGGGTCGCCAACCTGGCCTCGCCGCAGACCATCGTCTCGCTGGTGGCGGTCATCGACGGGGCCGAGATCGGGCACGTGCTGTGCGACGGGCTGCGTCCCGACGTGCGCGACAGCCTGCGGCTGCGCTCCGCCCATGTCGGCTTCACCTACGACATTCCCGACGCCTTCCTCGACAACCAGCCGCACGTGCTGAGCTTCCTGCTGCCGGACGGCGGCGTGCTGCCGCATGTCGGAGCGGGCGGCGTCGACGGCGCGCTCGGCGCGGTCGATTTCGCCGACCTGCCGCACGTCTCGCTGCAGGGCCGTCTCGATGGGCTGACGCACAACGCGCTGCGCGGCTGGGTGCTGCGTCAGGTCGGCCACCGCGGCGCCCTGACCGCGCGCTGCGACCTGCTCATCACCTGCGACGATGTCCGCATCGGCCAGGTCAAGGCTGACCGGCTGCGACGCGACGTCGGCGACGCGCACGACTGCGACCCGAACTGCGGCTTCGAGTTCGCCATACCGCGACCGTTCCGCCGCGAATATCCGCAGAGCTTCCGCGTCTTCGTGCTGCCGGAGATGCTGGAGCTGGACGGCAGCCCGCTGCTCACCCGGGCGGTCTCGGAGTTCCTGGAGGGCCGGCTGCTGTCGCTGTCGGCGGACATGGGCAGGCTGCACGGCGAGCTGCAGCGCATGCGTCGCGAGCTCGACCGGCTGCTGCCGACGGAGGGCTACCATCTCGACGACTATGACCGCTGGGCGCGCCGCTACTACGAGAAGCTGCGCGCGCGCGTCGCCGCCGGACGTCAGGCGCTGCGCGACCAGGGCGGCCTGCCACCCGAGCCGCTGGTCAGCGTGCTGGTGCCGACCTACCGGCCGATGCTGGCGGAGTTCGTCGCCGCGGTCGATTCCGTGATCGCCCAGACCTACGGCAACTGGGAACTGATCATCGTCGATGACGGCAGCAGGTCGGCCGAGCTGTCCGAGCGCATCGACCTGTTCTGCCGCCAGGACAGGCGCATACGCTGCATCCGCCGCAGCAAGAACGTCGGCATCGCGCGGGCGACCAGCCTCGGCATGGACGCGGCGCGCGGCGCGTGGACCGTGTTCTTCGACCATGACGACGTGCTGGTCGACGTGGCGCTGGAGGTGATGCTGCGTGCGGCCCAGCGCACCGGCGCCAAGCTGCTCTACTCCGACGAGGACAAGCTCGATCAGGCCGGCTACTACCGCGAGCCGAACCTCAAGCCGGACTGGAACTACCGCTACCTGCTCGGCTGCAACTATGTCTGCCACCTGACCATGGTCGAGACCGCGACGATGCGCGCCGTCGGGCCGCTGCGGCGCGAGTACGATGGGGCGCAGGATCACGACTTCATCCTGCGCTGCGCCGAGCTGCTGGATCACCGGCTGATCCATCACGTGCCGGAGCTGCTCTATCACTGGCGCATCACGCCGAACTCCACCGCCGCAAGCATCTCCAACAAGCAGTACGCGGTCGATGCCGGGGTGCGCTGCGTCTCGGACCACCTGGAGCGGATCGGCAGGCCGGCGAGCGTGCGCTCGATCAACGGGCTCTCGGTCTACGACGTGGCCTGGATGCCCACGCGGGCGGCGCGGGTGTCGATCATCATCCCGTTCCGCGACCAGGCGCAGATCACCCGGCGTTGCGTCAGCGCCCTGATCGCGTGCACGCGCGACGTCGAATACGACATCGTCCTGGTCGACAACTGGTCGACCGCTGGCGAGAGCCGCAGCTTCCTCGCCGAGATGGAGGCGCTCGAGCGGGTGCGGGTGCTGCGCGTCGTCGAGGAGTTCAACTACGCGCGCCTGAACAACCTCGCCGCAGCGGGCAGCGACGCGGCATACTACGTGTTCCTGAACAACGACGTGATCGTCGATGATCCGGACTGGCTGCGCCGGCTGCTCGGCGAGGCGACCGCGCGAGACGATATCGGCATCGTCGGCTGCAAGCTGCTTTACCCCGATCGGACCGTGCAGCATGCCGGCGTGCTGGTCGGCGTGCACGGCATCGCCGCACACGTGCATCTCGGCCTGTCGGTGGACGAGTACGGCTACATCGGCCGCGCCCGCCTCAGTCAGGAACTCAGCGCCGTCACCGCCGCCTGCATGCTGATCCGCGCCGAGCTGTTCCGCGCAGTCGGCGGCTTCGACGAGACGCATCTGCAGGTGGCCTACAACGACGTCGATCTGTGCCTGAAGGTGCGGGCATCGGGGCACCGCGTGGTCTGGTGCGCGGGCGTCGTCGCCGAGCATCACGAGAGCCTGTCCCGCGGCAGCGACCTGGCTCCGGAACAGGAGGCGCGTTTCTTCCGCGAGCAGCAGGTGATGCTCGAGCGCTGGGGAGGGCAGCCCTTGTTCGAGGACCCGTTCTACAATCCCAACTTCTCCAGGACGGCGAGGCTCTACTACCATCTGGCCGATCCTGCCGACAGGCCGCCGCTCTGAGTCCGCCAGGTGCGGCTCCGACGCGACCCGAGCTTGGGCCCGCGCTTGGACGACGTGCGGCATGCCTCGGCGTGCTCGCGTTGCTCTGCGGCTGCGCCTCGATCCCGGCCGCGCCGCGCTCGGCGCAGGATCGCCTCGACCTCGCGCGCGTGCAGTCCTACCTGGCCGCGCTGCGCGGGCTGCGCGCGCACTTCGTGCAGAGCGACGCGAGCGGGGTCACCGGCATCGGCACCGCGTGGTACGCCCCGGGCCGGCTGCGGCTGCAGTACGACGAGCCGGGCGGCCTGGTCGTGGTCGCCTCAGGTCGGCACCTGGTGGCGCATCGGCAGTCCGACGACTCCACCACCCGGATCGCGCTGTCCGGCAACCCGCTGGGTCTGCTGCTGGCGCGCCCGCTGCGGCTCGACGGCGCGATCAGCGTCACCGACATCCGCCGCGGCCCCTCGCTGCTGCAGGTCTCGCTCGCCCGCACCGCCGATCCCGCCCAGGGGCTGCTGACCCTGATCTTCGCCGACCGGCCGGCCGGCCTCGGCCTGATCGGACTGGAGGCGGTCGATGCCCGCCGCCAGCGCACCCGCATCGCGCTGAGCGACACGCAGGCCGGGCTGGCGCTCGATCCGCTGCTGTTCGAGCCCCCCGCCGGCTGAGGCGGAAGAGGCCGGCGCGGCCGCTCATCCGAAGCAGTCGGACCAGGCGCGCCGCAGGGCCTGATCCACCTGCTCGAGGGTGGCGGCGACGCCGAGGGCGCGCAGGCTGGTGACGCCGTGCTCGCGTATCCCGCAGGGCACGATGCCTTCGAAGTGCGCGAGCTCCGGATCGACGTTGAGCGAGACGCCGTGCCAGCTGACCCAGCGGGTCAGGCGCACGCCGAGCGCCGCGACCTTGCGGTCCTGGCCGCTCCGCGCGTCCGCGACCCACACGCCCACGCGACCATCCCGGCGCTCGCCGCGGACGCCGAAGGCCTCGAGCGTCAGGATCAGCCACCGTTCCAGGGCCGCGACGAAGGCGCGCACGTCGCGCGCCGGCACCGCGCCGTGCGGCCGCTGCAGGTCGAGCATCACGTAGGCCACCCGCTGCCCGGGCCCGTGATAGGTCCACTGCCCGCCGCGTCCGGCGTCGTAGGTGGGGAATCCGAGGGGATTGAACAGGTCCTCCGGACGCGCCGAGGTGCCGGCGGTGAACAAGGGCGGGTGCTCGAGCAGCCAGACCTGTTCCGAAGCCTCGCCGGCCCGGATCGCGGCGATACGGCCGCGCATCGACTCCACCGCCGCATCGTAGGGCACGGGTGCGGTGGCACGCAGCCAGGCCGGGTTTTCGGTCATTGCCGGTCGATCCTGCATCGGTTATACGCGCCCGTCAGCCGGTATCGCGCGAGCGGTGCCCGATGTCACGGTGCGGTCGTGGCGGAATGGTAGACGCGCAAGCTTGAGGTGCTTGTGGGGGAAACCTCGTGGAAGTTCGAGTCTTCTCGACCGCACCATCTTCAAGGCCACCTGACTTCTCGGCTTGCCGCGGGCGACCGGGAGTGATCCCCTCCGGGCGTTGAACCCGCGGAGCGATGTCTTGGACGAAGATTTCAGGAAGGCGGCGCTCGACTATCATCGCTCGCCCACGCCGGGCAAGCTCTCCGTGGTCCCGACCAAGCGCATGGCCAGCCAGCGCGACCTGGCGCTGGCGTACTCTCCGGGCGTCGCCGCCGCCTGCGAGGAGATACGCCGCGATCCGACCCGGGCGCGCGACTACACCGCGCGCGGCAACCTGGTCGGCGTGATCTCCAACGGCACCGCGGTGCTGGGCCTGGGCAATATCGGGCCGCTCGCCGGCAAGCCGGTGATGGAGGGCAAGGCAGTCCTGTTCAAGAAGTTCGCCGGCATCGACGTGTTCGACATCGAGGTGGACGCGCTGGATCCGGACCGCTTCATCGAGGTGGTGGCCGCACTGGAGCCGACCTTCGGCGCGATCAACCTCGAAGACATCAAGGCCCCGGAGTGCTTCCGCATCGAGGCGGCGCTGCGCGCGCGCATGGGCATCCCGGTGTTCCACGACGACCAGCACGGCACCGCGATCGTCGCCGCCGCCGCGGTGCGCAACGGGCTCGAGGTGCAGGGCAAGTCGCTGTCGGAGGTGAGGCTGGTCACGTCCGGCGCCGGTGCGGCGGCGATGGCCTGCGTCGACCTGCTGGTCGAGATGGGGCTGCGCGTGCCCAACGTGACGCTGACCGACATCAAGGGCGTGGTCTATGCCGGCCGGGAGCCGGACATGCCGGCCAACATGGCCCGCTACGCCCGGCACACCGAGGCGCGCACGCTGGCCGACGTGCTGGACGGTGCCGACGTGTTCCTCGGGCTGTCCGCACCCGGCGTGCTGGAGCAGCGATGGCTGCCGAAGATGGCGGCGAACCCGTTCATCCTCGCGCTGGCCAACCCCGAGCCTGAGATCCTGCCGGACCTGGCGCGCGCGATCCGGCCGGATGCGATCATCGCCACCGGGCGATCGGACTATCCGAACCAGGTCAACAACGTGCTGTGCTTTCCCTTCATCTTCCGCGGAGCGCTCGATGTCGGCGCGCGCGAGATCAACGAGGAGATGAAGCTGGCCGCCGTCGAGGCGATCGCGGCCCTCGCCCGCGCGGAGGCGAGCGAGGTGGTCGTCGCGGCCTACGGCGGCGACGCGCCCAGCTTCGGCCCGGAGTACATCATTCCGAAGCCGTTCGATCCTCGGCTGATCCTGCACGTGGCACCCGCGGTGGCGCGCGCGGCGATGAAGAGCGGGGTGGCGACCCGCCCGATCGAGGATTTCGACGCCTACAAGGAGGATCTCGAGATCTTCGTGTTCCGCTCCGGCCAGGTGATGCGGCCGATCTTCGAGGTGGCGCGCAAGGCCGGCAAGCGCATCGCCTACGCGGAAGGCGAGGATGAGCGGGTGTTGCGCGCGGTGCAGACCGTGGTCGACGACCGGCTCGCCCGGCCGGTGCTGATCGGGCGGCATGCCAAGATCGCGCAGCAGATCCACAGCCTCGGGCTGCGCCTGGTGCCGGGGAAGGATATCGAGATCCTGGACCCGGAGCAGGACGGCGCCGTGTTCGACGCGCTGCTGGGCCCGTACAGCAAGCTGGTCGAGCGTCGCGGCGTGACGCCGACCCTGGCCGGGCGCCAGCTGACGCGTCGCCCGACCGTGGCGGCGGCCATGCTGCTGCATGCGGGGCTGGTCGACGCCGCCCTGGTCGGCGGTCACGGCGACTGGTGGCGGCACATGCACTACTGGGCGCCGCTGATCCCGCGTCGGCCGGAGGTGACCCGCCTGTACGCGGTCTCGGGCCTGATCCAGTCGAACGGCGTGCTGTTCTTCTGCGACACCCACTTCAATCTCGATCCCACCGCGGAACAGATCATGGAGCTGACCATACTGGCCGCGGACGCGGTGCGCGCGTTCGGCGTCACGCCGCGCGCGGCCCTGCTGTCGCATTCCTCGTTCGGCGCCAGCAACTCGGACTCCGCACGCAAGATGCGGCGCGCGCTGGCGCTGCTGCGCGAGCACGCGCCGCAGCTCGAGGTGGACGGCGAGATGCAGGGCGATGCGGCGTTGAGCGAGACGTTGCGCGACCGCGTCATGACCTCGAGCCGGCTGAACGGCACCGCCAACCTGCTGATCATGCCGACGCTGGATGCCGCCAACATCAGCTTCAACCTGCTCAAGGCGGCGGGCGAGGGGCTGCAGATCGGCCCGATCACGCTCGGGGTGTCGAAGCCGATCCACACCCTGGCGGGCAGCGTCACCGCGCGCGCGATCGTGAACCTGACCGCGCTCGCCGCACTTCAGGCCGAACAGGCGTCGGCATGATCTGCTCCCGTCTCAGCCGCCGCTGCGGCATTGCGGGTGACGTGGCCGCGTGGCACCGTTTCCCCGCGCGCTGGCGTGGTTTCGCACCCCTTACTGAAGGTGAGCCCTGGTGATCAAACCCTTGCGCAAGGCAGTGCTTCCGGTCGCCGGCCTGGGCACGCGCTTCCTGCCGGCGACCAAGGCGATGGCCAAGGAGATGCTCCCGGTGGTGGACCGGCCGCTGATCCAGTACGCCGTCGACGAGGCGCGCGCGGCCGGCATCGAGCAGTTCTGCATGATCACCGGACGCGGCAAGACGGAACTGGTCGAGTATTTCGACGTCGCCTACGAGCTGGAGGCCACGCTGCGCGAGCGCGGCAAGCAGGACGGGCTGGATGCGCTGGAATCGACCAGCATGCAGCCGGGCTCGATCGTCAGCGTGCGCCAGCAGGAGCCGCTCGGGCTGGGGCACGCGATCTGGTGCGCGCGCTCGTTCATCGGCGACGACCCGTTCGCGATCCTGCTGCCGGACGACATCATCCTGAGCAAGATACCCTGCCTGAAGCAGCTCGCCGACGCCTACCACGAGACCGGCGGCAACGTGGTCGCGGTGTCGGAGGTGCCGCCCGAGCAGACCAACCGCTACGGCATCCTGGCGATCGGCGAGGAGAAGGGCAACCTGGTCGAGGTCACCGGCCTGGTCGAGAAGCCGAACCCGGAGGATGCGCCCTCCAACCTCTCGATCATCGGCCGCTACGTGCTGACCGCCGACGTGATGCCGTTCCTGGCGATGCTGGAGCGCGGTGCGGGGAACGAGGTGCAGCTTACCGACGCGATGGCCAAGATGATCGGCCACGTGCCGTTCCACGGCCTGCGCTACGAGGGCAAGCGCTTCGACTGCGGCGACAAGATCGGCTTCCTCGAGGCGCAGATCGCCTTTGCCTTGGAGCGGGCGGACCTCGGTCCGGCGGTGCGCGAGTTCCTGAAGCATTATTGCGAGTGCCTGTGATGGCTTTCCAGCACGACTTCGACCCGACCAGCCTGCGCGAGTACGACATACGCGGGATCGTCGGCAAGACGCTCAAGGCCGCCGACGCCTTCGCGGTGGGACGAGCGTTCGGCACCATCGTCTCGCGCAGCGGCGGCGGCACGGTCGTGGTCGGCTGCGATGGCAGGCTGTCCTCGCCCGAGCTCGAGCAATCCCTGGTCGCGGGGCTGAAGGCGTCGGGGATGGAGGTGCTGCGCGTCGGATGCGGTCCGACGCCGATGCTGTACTACGCGGCGACGACGCTGAAGACCGACGGCGCGGTGATGGTCACGGGCAGCCACAACCCGGCGAACTATAACGGCTTCAAGATGATGTTGGGCCGCAAGCCGTTCTACGGCGCCCAGATCAAGGAACTCGGGCGGATCGCCGCGGCCGCCGACGTGGTGGCCGAGGCCGACGGGCCGGATCGCCACGTCGACATCGCGCATGACTATGTCGCCCGGCTGATCGCCGACTGGGACGGCGGCGACCGCATCCTCAAGGTGGTCTGGGACAACGGCAACAGCGCCGCCGGCGAGGTGCTGCAGCGGTTGGTGCAAGCGCTTCCGGGCGAGCACACCGTGCTCAACGGCGCGATCGACGGGCATTTTCCGGCGCATCATCCCGACCCGACGGTCGCCAAGAATCTCGAGCAGCTGATCGCCGCCGTGCGCGAGAAGCAGGCCGATCTCGGCATCGCCTTTGACGGCGACGCGGACCGCATCGGCGTGGTCGACGACAAGGGCCAGATCCTGTGGGGTGACGAGCTGCTGGTGGTGCTGGGCCGCGACGTGCTGCGCGACAATCCGGGCGCCACCATCATCGCCGATGTCAAGGCGAGCCAGGTGCTGTTCGACGAGATCAGCCGCGCCGGTGGCAAGCCGCTGATGTGGCGCACCGGTCACTCGCTGATCAAGGCAAAGATGGCCGAGACCGGCTCTCCGCTCGCCGGAGAGATGTCCGGGCACGTGTTCTTCGCCGACAGGTGGTACGGCTTCGACGATGCGCTCTACGCGGCGGTGCGGCTGCTCGGCATCGCCGCCCGCATGGACGGCCCGCTCTCCTCGATCAAGGAGGCGCTGCCGCGGACGGTGAGCACGCCCGAGCTGCGCTTCGACTGCGACGACACCCGCAAGTTCGGCGTGATCGACGAGGTGGCCGCCCGACTGAAGGCGGATGGGGCGGAGGTCTCGGCGATCGATGGCGTGCGCGTGCGCACCCTCGACGGCTGGTGGCTGCTGCGCGCCTCCAACACCCAGGCGGTGCTGGTGGCGCGCGCGGAAGCCGCGGACGAGGCGGGCCTGGACCGCCTCAAGGGCGCGCTGGTGCATCAGCTGACGCAGTCCGGCCTGGCGGCGCCGGATTTCTCCGGGGAGAATGCCGGGCACTGAGATCGCGTCCGCGAGCGGGTGCCGAGCCGCGAGGGAGCCGGCTCCGTCCTGGTCACGCTGTGCTCGCCCGGGTTCGCGGCCAGCGCCCCGGATTTGATCGGCGATGCACTGATCCCGGACGCTGTGCGGCAGGCCTGTGCCGCCTGGACGCAGCGCCGGTTCGAGCCGCGCGACGTGGTGATCCGGGTGGCGCGCGACGTCTTCGTCGCGGCCGAAGGTCTGGTGTTCGATGGCGAAGGTCAGATCCTCCGCTACAGCATCCGTCAGCACGAGCCGGAGATGCTCGGACGGGCGGCCGCCGCGGTGCGTCGCGCGATCGAGGGCGAGCCGGTGGTGCGTCACGAGGCGCCTCTGGTCCTGGGCAAGAAGCGCGGCGCCGCCAATTACGGCCACTGGATGATCGAGATGCTGCCGATGCTGCATCTGGCGCTGTCGCGTCTGGCGGATCGGCGTATCGGCGTGCTGGTGCACGACGTGAGCGAGCCGATGCTCGGCCTCATCATGCAGCAGTCGCTGCGGCGGCTCGGGATCGAGGACCGGCGGGTGCGGGTCAGCGGGCTCGAGCCGGTGTTCGTGCGCGAGCTGATCATGGTCGAGGGCATGACCGAGCACGGCTCGTACATGTCGCCGCTGGTGCGCGACTGCCACGAGCGCCTCGCGCACGGCGTAGTCGGACAGGGCATCGAGCGCGTGTTCCTCGCGCGCGGCGCCGGCCTGAGCCGCAATTTTAGCGACGCGGCGCACATGGAGCGACTGGCGGCGGAGCGCGGCTACGTCGTGGTGTCGCCGGCCGGGCTGGGCCTGGAGGGCCAGATCGCGCTGATGCGCGACGCACGTCTGGTCGCTGGCGTGATGGGCGCCGCGATGACCAACCTGATCTATGCACGCTCGGACTGCCGCGCGGCACTGTTCGCGCCGGCGCTCATGCCGGACACCTTCTTCTGGTTCATCGCCAACCTGTGCGGACTGTCCTACCGGGAGATCCGCTGCGCGCCATCGGATGCGGGGGATTGGAACCGCCCGCTCGAGCTGCGCTTTCGCAGCTTTCGCCAAGTGCTGGACGAGGAAATCGCTGAAGCAGCCACGATCGCGAGAAGGCAGAGCAAGGGGCTTTGCCCCTTGACTCCACCAAAGGCGAGCCTTTGAAAACCGTCCCAGGGAATCGAGGTCTGGGGCCTGCGGCCCCAGCGGGTCAAGGACGGAGCCCTTGGCTTGCTTCAACAGCCTGTTGAAGCGGTTGATCCAGCCGCAGGGGCGCTCGATGATCCGGCGATGTCGATCCAGCCTCCGGCCATGCTGGCCGCCGGGGCGTCGACGAGCCTCGGCTAGACGTTCTCGGGGAGAATCGATGCCGCAACGCTGGACCGACATCGCGCGCGTCCTGCTGCTTCCGTTGCTCCTCGCGGCGGCACCCGTTGCCGCGGGCGCCTTCGACGGCCGCGCTCCCTGGCCGGATCCGGATGCGGTGGCCTCCGTGCTGCCGCGCCTGGTCATCCTGCACAGCTCGGATCCGTTCACCGCGGCGGATATCGGACGTGCGCCGCGGCGCGACATCCCGGCCCTGCTCTACCTGCCGCCCGACGCGTCGCCTTCGCACAAGGTGCCGGCCGTCGTGCTGCTGCACGGCTCGGTCGGCAACTACCGCGAGCGGGGGCGCCGCTACGGCGCGCCGCTGGCGGCACTGGGCGTCGCCGTCCTGGTGCCGGAGACCTACGCCGCGCGCGCCGATCTCGGCCGCAGCTTCCTCGCCCGCGCGCTGCACATCACCGAGACCATGTTCGACGCCGACGCCTACGCGGGCTTGCGCACGCTGGCCGCCGACCCCGACATCGATGCCTTGCGCATCGCGCTGGTCGGGTTCTCCTATGGCGGGATGGCGACGGAGTACGCCATGTACCGCACCATCGCCGACCGGCTGGTGCCGCCGTCGGGCCCGCATTTCGCAGCGCACGTCGCCTACTACGCTCCCTGCATCGCCCGCTTCGACGACAGCCGCACCACCGGCGCGCCGCTGCTCATGATGTATGGCGGCAAGGATCAGCTCATCCATCCGGCGCGCTGCGAACAGGTCGCGGGCGACCTCCGCCGCGGCGGCAGCGCGGTCACCATCACGGTGTTCCCGAACGCGGTGCACCAGTGGGACGGCGAGCTGGCGCCGCGCCTGATCGGCCGGCACCTCGCGGACTGCGCCTTCCGTGTCGGGCGCGACGGCTCGGTCCGAGACGCCCACAGCGGGATGGCGATGGCCGGAGCGCTCAGCCGCGGCCTGATCCTTCTCGCCTGCACCGGCAGCCGACCCTGGCCGATCGGCCGCGATGCGGCCGTCGCATCGCAGTCGGATGGCGACCTCGAGCGGTTCCTCGGGTCGGCCTTCAAGTGAGACGCTGCAACTCCGGCCTGTACCCGCCGGTTGCCTCGGTGCGGCCGGATGAGACGCATCCGGCTCGACGGTCCGGCGGTGCGCGAGGATGGAGACCATGTCGATCGTGAAGCTTGCTCCCTTCGCTGCACCCGGGCGTGGGAGCGATATCGGCATCCTGGGCGCGGACCGTCCCGGCTGATGGCCGGCGCGGACCGACTGCTCGGGCTGGCGGTCGCAGCCGGGCTCGGAACCCGGGCGTTGCTGATCCGGCGGCCGCGTCTGACGCTGCAGCAGCGGCTGGCGATGCTGCCGAGGACGGCGCCCTCGGCTGGACCGGTCACCATCCACGTCGACGCGCATCACCTCGCCTTCGTCGAGGCCGCCTCCGACGCCGATCTCGCCGTCGGGCTGGGCATGGTGCATGCCCACCTGAGGCTGGCGCAGATGGAGATCATGCGCCACGCCGCCCAAGGCCGGCTCGCGGAGCTCGCGGGACCGCTGGCGATCGAGCTGGATCGGGCACTGCGGCTGCTCGATGTCGGCCGTGCGGTGCCGGAAATCATCGCCGCCATCGCCCCGGAGACCCGCAGCTGGACCGAAGGCTTCGTGCGCGGCGTCAACCACGTGCTCATGCATCTGCCGGCGCTGCCGGAAGAGATGCGTTTGCTCGGCATCGGACGGACGCCGTGGACCCTGACGGACCTGTTCACCAACGCCCGGCTGGCGGCCGCAGACGTGAGCTGGCTGGTCTATGGCCGGCTGCTGCGGGCCCGTGCGGCGCTGCCGGAGTCGGTGTGGCGCGCGATGTGGCCTCGCCTGATCGAGAGCGGGATGCCCAATCCCGAGACCGTGCTCGCCGCCGCAGCCGCCCGGGCCGGCAGCAACGCCGCCGCGGTCGCCGGCTGGCGATCGTCGAGCGGGGCGGCGCTGTTCGCCGCCGATCCCCATCTGTCGATCGCGCTGCCTAACGTGTGGCTCGCAGTCGGCATGCGCTCGCCGACGCTGAACGTCGCGGGGCTGATGCCGGCGGGCCTCCCGGTGGTGGCGATCGGGCGCAACCGCCACCTCGCCTGGGGCGGCACCAGCCTGCACGCCGCCGCCTCGGACCTGTTCGACGTCGATGGCGAGGCGCTCGGGGCGGAGGCGGTGACGCTGCGCGTGCGCGGCGCCGGGACGCGGCGGATCACGCTCCGTCGCAGCCGGCTCGGACCGGTGGTGAGCGACGGGATGATGTTCCGCCACCCCTCCCCTCTGGCGCTGCGCTGGGTGGGCCACGCGCCGTCGGACGAGGTCGGCGCCATGCTCGGCGTGATGCGGGCAGAGACCGGCGAGCAGTTCGCCGACGCCCTGGCCCCGTTCGCCATCCCCGGACAGAACATGCTCTACGCG
>CAXTOC010000046.1:0-13450 GCA_964245725.1 uncultured Acetobacteraceae bacterium
CCCTCACGGTGACGGAGAAGGGCTACAAGCTGGATCCGTCGAGCGGCGTGCTGGATCGCGCGGATCCGGACGTCCGGCACGACCTGTCCCGCCCGGAGACGCCGCGCACCGCGCCCGGCTTCATCGCCACGGGCCTCGCGCGGCGCCGCGCGAACGGCCTGCCGCCCTTCACCACCCTGTCCTGCGACAACCTGCCGAACAACGGAGGACGCCTGCGCGGCGCCGTGCTGGAGCTCGCCCGCTCGCACGATGCAGCGCTCGCCGGATGGATCGCGGCACAGGCGGCCTTCCCGCAGACCATGGTCGATCGGATCGTGCCGGCCACCACCGACGACGACGTGCGGGCGCTGGCCAGCCGAATCGGCCTGGAGGATCGCGGCATGGTCAAGACCGAGCCGTTCCTGCAGTGGGTGATCGAGGACCGGTTCTGCGGGCCGCGTCCGGATCTTGCCGCCGTCGCGGGCGTCGAGCTGGTGCAGAGCGTCGGGCCGTGGGAGGAGGCCAAGCTGCGTCTGCTCAACGGCGCTCATTCCGCCATCGCCTATCTCGGCGGCCTGCACGACATCGAGTTCGTGCACGAGGTGGTGGCACTCGATGCCGGACGCCGCTTCGTCGAAGCGCTGTGGGACGAGAGTGCGACGACGCTGCATCCGCCGCCGGGGCTCGACCTCGCGGCCTACCGCGCGGCGCTCATGGGCCGCTTCACCAACGCCGCCCTGCAACACCGGACGCGCCAGATCGCGGCCGACGGCTCGCAGAAGCTGCCGCAGCGCCTGCTGGCGCCGATCCGCGAGCGGCTGGCAAACGGGCTGCCGGTCGGGACGCTGGCGCTGGCGGTGGCCGCCTGGATGCGCTGGCAGACCGGCCGCACCCGGTCCGGACGCTGCTTCACGGTGGAGGACCCGCTGGCCTCCGCCACCGCGCAGGCAATCGCCGATGGATCGGACGACCATGCCCGTATCGATGCGCTGCTGGCGATACGAGCGATCTTCCCGGGCGATCTGGCGGCCGACCAGGCGTTCCGGGATGTGCTGCGGCGCTGCTACGGGCAGCTGGATCACGAGCGGGCGCCTGTATTCAGCGATTAGCCCTGTGCATCGGGCGGCGAGGAGGGAGTGGACCGGTGAGCAAGATTCTCGACGAGATCCTGGCGGCCAACCGTGAACATGTGGCGGGCTTCGGCGACAAGGCGCGTCTGGCACTGCCGCCGGCACGACGGTTCGCGATCCTGACCTGCATGGATGCACGGCTGGATCCGGCGCGTTATGCGGGTCTCGCGGAAGGCGACGCGCACGTGATCCGCAACGCCGGCGGCCGCGCCACCGACGACGCCATCCGCTCCCTGGTGATCAGCTACAAGCTGCTCGGGACCAAGGAGTGGTTCGTCATCCACCACACCGATTGCGGCATGCAGCTGTTCACCGACGACGTGATCGGCGACCTGCTTGAGCAGAGTCTGGAGACGGCCACCCTCGACGAGCGGGGATGGCACGATCACGGCACCGGGCCCGGGAGCGTCCACGGTCGCTTCGTCAAGTGGCACACGATCGGTGATCTCGAGGCGAGCGTGACCGAGGACGTCGCCCGGATACGGTCGCATCCGCTCGTGCCGGGCACGATCCCGATCCACGGCCTTGTCTACGACGTGAAGAACGGGGCCCTGATCGAAGTCGAAGCCGCGACCCGAGCAGGACTGCCGGTTGGTTGACCGCACGATGGATCAGGAGGACGTCATGAAGAGATCAGCAGAAACATGCTTTCCCTGGCGCTCGCCGGCGCGGCTGCCGCGTTCCTCACGGTGGCGATGGTCGCTCGTGCCGACGACACAGCGTGCGTCGGCAAGGTTCCGGCCATACACGTGCTGACGGAACCGCTGTCGTCGACGAACGACATGAACGCGGTGCGCGGCGAGTTCTGGAGCTTCCAGAACTACGGCGAGAACGATCGCTGCGCGGGCGCGTGCTCGACACGCTGTGCGTCGCGTTCCTGCTGCCGATCCTGCTTCCGCGCATCTCGGCGGGGCTGATCTGGCGGTTCATATATTCTCCCTTGATGGGAGTGCTGAACTTTCTCCTGAGCCTGCTCGGCCTGCGCCCGGATGAGCGTGCTGCTGACGGTGGTGACGACGGTCATCTTCTCCGTCGCCTGGAAGAGGACGCGGCGTTGGAGCTGAGGCACCGATGGCCGGGGACCGCGATGGTCTCCACCCCGTTCTTCATCGTCGCGCTGTTCCCGGTGGCCTGGGGCGTGCTGAGCTCGCTGAAGTCGCTGAAGGACATCGTGTCGCCGGTGCCGGTCCTTCGGTTCAAGCCGACCCTGCAGAACTGTCTCGGCGTGATCAACGCGTCGGCGATCCTGCTGTGCATTCCGCCGCTGCTTTCCATCGGCCTGCTGACGCGGTTCCTGAACCGCTTCTTCCAATCCAGAGCCGCGCGGCAGCCCCGGCGGCAACCAGGGATCGCCATGGCCGAGATCGTCCTCAAGCGGTTTTCAAGGAGCTACGGACCGGTCCAGGTCCCGCACGAGTTCGACCTGAGCGTGGGCAGAGGCGAGTTCGTCGCGCTGCTGGGTCCGTCCAGATGCGGCAAGTCCGCGCCGCTTCGGATGATCCCAGATCCCAAGGACATCACCGCCGGCACGCTCCGTATCGGCGGCGTCCCGATGAACGACCGCCTGGCGAGAGATCGCGACATCGCCATGGTTCCAGAACTGAGCGCTGTCGGCGCGTCAAGCAGGCGGCCGGCATGCTGGGTCTGGCGCCGCTGCTTGACCGGCTGCCGCGGCAGCTGTCGGGCGGTCAGAAGCAGCGTGTCGCCGTGGGTCGCGCCCTGGTCAAGACGCCGAAGCTGTTCCTGTTCGACGAGCCGCTGTCCAACCTGGATGCCAAGCTCCGCGACCAGCGCCGGATCGAGATCAAGAGGCTGCACAAGCTCGTCAAGACCACGACCATCTTCGTGACCCACGATCAGCTCGAGGCGATGACGCTGGCCGACAAGATCGTGGTGATGAAGGCTGGACGCGTCGAGCAGGTCGGATCGCCCAGGGAGGTGTTCAACGAGCCCGAGAGCGTGTTCGTCTCCCAGTTCATCGGCTCGCCCGGCATCAACCTGATCCCGGTGTGCGCCGGCCGTGGCGCGCGGCGCTGTCTGAAGGGCGACGGGTTCAGCGTTCCCCTGCCGAGCCACGCCTACGCGGCGCTGCGGCCGGGACAGGAGTTGCTTCTGGGCATAAGGCCGAGGGACATACAGCTTACCGACGCTTCGGCGGCACGCTGCACGTGACGTCCAGGCCCGACCGGCTGCACCTGTTCGACGGCGCGGGCGAGCGCCGGATGCGCTGACGCAAGCGCTGCCGCCGCGAGGTGCCGCGCGACGGGCGGCACCGCAGGGCTGCCGGAGTGGCGCCGGACCAGGACGGATGGCGCGGCTCAGCGCAAGGCCCAGACCAGCCAGGCGGCGGCAACGCCGGCGAGGATCGCGCCGGCCAGGCTGCGTGTCGCTGCCATGACCGTGACCGTGGCGGCGGCGCCGACCCACTGCACCGGCCCGGCACGCACCACCGTCGGCACGACGTAGGCGATGAACAGAGTGCCGGGAAGGTTTTGCAGGAGGACGGCCATCCTGGGGCTCGGCTTCGCCTGCCGGAACAGCAGCACGCCGGCGGCGCGACAGCAGTAGGTGACGACCGCCATGCCGACGATGGCGAGCAGGGTCGAGGGCTCGATCGCGATCATGCCGCCGGCCGGGCGACGCGCATGGCCCCCGCGGCACTGCCGACCACGGCGCCCGCGACGATGTGCCAGTACGTCCCGGGGAAGGCACGCGACACCAGCGGGGCGGTCGCCCCTGCGAGCATCCAGGGCAGCGCGTCTCTCTTGCCGCGCCACATCGGCACCAGGATGGCGACGAACGCACCGATCACCGCGAAGAAGATCGGGTGTCCCGGCGGCAGGCGCAGGGCCGCTCCGGCGAGGCAGCCGAAGGCGCTGGTGAGCACCCACCACGCCCAGAGGATCACGCCGGCGCCGAACAGGAACCCGGCATCTCCCTCGCCCGACCGCATGGCGGTGATCGAGAGCGCTCCGATCAGGTCCGTCATCACGAACAGGCTGCCCCAGAGCCGCCAGCCGCGCAGCCGGCCGAGCCAGGGCAGGAGCGGAGGCCCGACCAGCACCATCCGGAGGTTCACGGCGAGGCAGGCGAGGCTGGCGGCGAGCACGGGTGCGGGATGCGTCCAGGCACTCAGCGCGAGGATCTGCCCGGCCCCGGCGAACACCGCAGCGCTCATCAGCACGGTTTCAGTCAACGACAGGCCGTGCTGTTGCGAGATTACGCCGGTCACCAGCCCGTAAGGCGTCAGGCCCGCCACGAGCGGCAGACAGCGCAGCATGCCGCGACGGATGCCGAAGGCGGTGAAGCGGATCGGGGATGTCGAAGCCTTGGTGACGACCGGTGCCCTGAGCGCGGCCGAACCGGGATGGATCGACTTCCAAGCCAAGTCGCCCGGCGTTCGCAAGTTCCTGGCACGGGGCGGATTCGGCGCCTCGCGCCGGCCGTGGCTCCACTCCCGGTGCATGTCAATTTCGAACGCGGTGCAGAGCCGGCAGGTCCAGTGCCGGGTTGAGTTCGATGTCGAGCATCACGCCTGCCTGTATGGCATGATCGATTCCCGGAAGGATCCGCTTCGCACCCAGCTGATCCGGATCGATGATGTATTCGACGTAGGGAGTCGTCGTGACTCCAGGTGCGATGTTGAAGCCGTAGTTCGCCTCCATCGTCTCGGCACCGCTCCACTGGTTCAGGTAGCCTTCCTGGGCCAGCGTCTCGTTCATCGAGCGGACGGTGTCCCTGTTCCACAGGAAGCTCTGCACCGCGAACCCGATGGAGTCGTGCGGCCGCGCCCTGAACGGACCCGACTCGAAGAGGCCGGCCACGATGCCGTCCCGAGCCAGCCCGTCGCCGGAGGTCAGGACGTTCAACGCCCCGAACAGGGTGAGGCCGCGCGTGTCGCGGGAAGCAGGCTTCCAGACCATCTGCTGCGCCTGCAGGTAGACGCTGGTTCGACCTCGACGCGGCCGCGCAGCGCCACCGCGGTTCGGGCGATCGAACCCTTGCTGGTTCTGGATCGGGTCGCTGTAGATCGAGGTGTCGTAGATGAAGCCGACATCGAACTCTCGCGGATAGCGGTCCGACGAGAGATCGGTGCGGTATCCCGCCTCGACGGGAACGAACTCCCCTTCGGCCTTGTCGAAGCCCCAGTCCGGCCCTGGCCAGCTATTGTGATTGGTCGCCTTGACCCAGGGCTCGGTCTCCCAGACACCTCCCTTGACGTAGGTGTGGGGCGTGGGCTTCACCAGGAGGCGTGCGCCCCAGGTGGATGTCGTGAAGGAGGATGGAGCGCCGTCGATGTTGAAGGTCGTCGGCGTCGAGCACAGGAAGGTCGCGAACTGGCAGTAGAGTTCGGAGCCCTCGAACTCTCCGCCCTTGGGGTTGGAACGGCCGGCCAGGATGAACAGATGGCGGCTCAGCAGGGCCTGATCCCAGGTGAATTCCCGCGCCTGAAGCCCGTCATGGTTGCCCCAGTTGTTGAGAAAGGACCATTCCGCACCGTTGTAGTTCTGGGTCTGTCCCTGCCCGGAGATGTCGTTCGCGATCAGATGCACCTGCGCGCCGCCGATGCCGGCGATCTTGTCCATGTCGAGGTTGGCGCCGAGCAGCGTCCAGTTGGTGAAGAACGAGCCGTGCTGCAGCCCTCCGGCCGTCACGCCGCCGTACTCGGCGATGTTCCAGCCGGTGAGGTAGACCCCGAGGCTGGCGAGGCCGTCCCCGACTGCCACGTTGGCGGGAGCGTGCAGGGAGAACAGGTAGGGCTGCGCGTCGCTCGACGATGTCGCGCTGCGGTCTGCGGCCGCCGGACCACCGCCCGCATCCGGAGCCGGCGTCAGCTTCGGCACCGACGAGGCGGTGGGAGCATGCGCAGCGGAAGGACCGGGTTCGCCGGCCTGGGGAGGTGGTGCCGCCGCGGCGAGCACCGCCGTGCCCCGCGTCACCAGCGGGGCGCCCACCGTCAGCACGGCCAGCAGATGCGACCCCATCATCCTGGTCGTCCCGCCGGCCGTCCGGAGGTGGCCTCGTCGCCAGGATGACGTCGCTCGCCCCACGCGATGCCTCGACAGCACGACGCTGCTATCGCGACCGCTGGCGTCGGGGCTGGATCCGGATCCGCATCGCCGAGCCTACTCGTCGTCGAGGAAGTGCAGCATCGCGTCGTCGAACAGCTTCGGATCCTGCAGGAACGCGAAGTGGCTCACGTTCGGCAGGATCAGAAGGCCGGCCCGCGGGATGACGGCGGCGACATGCTCCGTGTGCTCGCGCCTGATCGCCTCGTCATGGTCGCCGTCCACCACCAGCACCGGCGCCCTGATCTTCTCGAGTCGCGCGTCGGACCAGCGCGGCTGGTTCGCCCACATCTTGCCGATCTGGTCCAGGAAGGCGCCGTACTGCGTGGGCGTCGCCGAGTAGCCGGCGTACTCGCGCCCCGCCCTCCTGATGAAGGCCGCGAAGGTCGGATTCCGCTCCACGCCCGGCCTGACGCCCGCGGTCGTGGTGTTGGCGGCGAACGCGAACACCCTTCCGATCCGGTCCGGGTGACGCATCGCCAGGTCGAGGCCGATGATCGCGCCGTCGCTCCACCCGACGACGTCGACCTTCGGCAGCCTCAGCGCGTCCAGCAGCGCCACCACATCGTCGGCCATCAGGTCGTATCCGAAGGGACGCGAGTCGCGGGTGCTGCGACCGTGGCCGCGGCTGTCCATCACCAGCACCGTATGATGCGGCCGCAACGCCAGCACCTGGTTGGCCCAGTAGTCGGCGTTGGCGAGGCCGCCATGCAGCAGGATGACCGGCGTGCCGTGGCCATAGATCGCGTAGTGGATCCGGATGCCGTTTACCTCCGCCTGCCCGCTCCGGGTGCTGCGGATCGGCGCGGGGGTGGACGGCAGCTCCTGCCAGCGCTCCGCGGCCATCGCGACCGACGGCCAAAGGGCGAGCAGCATGACCAGCAGCGGACGCATGACCTCTTCTCCGGCACGAGGCGACCAGCCTCGGCTCAAGTTCCCGTCCTGGCGAGGCGTTCCCTGCGCTCGACCGGCCGGTGCGGAATGCGGCGCTGCCGCGCCCGAGCGAGCCCCCCGGGGCGGCTCCCCGTCAGGCCGCACTTGCGCCCGGCTGGCCTCCGGCGCGCGTACCGCCTAGCGTCGACGGAGCCGGATGACGGCACCGACAGGCTCTCGGCATGGAGCAGGGTGGATGACACGTCCCGACACGGCGCCGCTGGCGTTCGATCCGGCGGACGAGCAACCGGGCTCCGGCGAGGAGGCGGTGGACGCCGCGATCCACCGCTCGATGCACGGGATCCTGGAGACAACATGGCGCGACTACGGGCACCCGGTCCGCAGCGTGCACGCCAAGAGCCACGCGCTGCTGCAGGGCGAGCTGGAGGTGCTGGACGGACTGCCTGCCGAGCTGGCGCAGGGCCTGTTCGCCGTGCCGGCAAGCTATCCGGCGGTGCTGCGCTTCTCGACCAACCCTGGCGACATCCTCGACGACACCGTCTCGGCGCCGCGTGGCCTGGCGATCAAGATCATCGGCGTCGAGGGCGAGCGGCTTCCCGGGTCGGAGGGCGACCGCACGCAGGATTTCGTCCTGGTGAACGGGCCGGCCTTCATCGCACCCGACTCGGCCGCCTTCGCGAAGAGCCTCAGGCTGCTCGCCGCCACCACGGATACCGGCCAGGGCTGGAAGAAGCTGCTCTCGGCGACGCTGCGCGGGATCGTCGCGCTGCGCACGGCATTCGGCCTGCAGAGCGGCAGCCTGAAGGCGCTCGGCGGCCAGCCGATGACGCATCCGCTGGGCGAGACCTACTACACGCAGACGGCGTTCCGCTACGGCGCGCACGTCGCCAAGCTCTCGCTGGCACCGGCGAGCGTGTCCCTGACCGCGCTGCACGATCAGCCCGTGCCGCTCGCCGGCAAGCCGAACGGGCTGCGCGACGCCCTCATCGCGTATTTCGCGCGCCACGGCGACACCTGGGACCTGCGCGTGCAGCTGCGCACGAACCCGCGCACCATGCCGATGGAGGACGCGTCGGTGCCCTGGCCGGAGACGGAGAGCCCCTACCGCACGGTGGCGCGCCTGACGGTCGCGCCGCAGCCGGCCTGGAGCGAGGCGCGTGCCCGCCAGGCCGATGACGCGCTCTGCTTCAGCCCGTGGCACGGCCTCGCGGCGCACCGGCCGCTCGGCTCGATCAACCGCGCGAGGCGCACGGTGTACGGCATGTCGGCAGCCTTCCGCGCCGAGCGCACGGGCTGCCCGATCCACGAGCCGCGCGAGCGCCTCGCGCTCTCGCCGGACGCGGCGAGCGTCTATGGTCGTGCACCCGGGCGGGAGGGCCGCCGGCTGAATACGCCCGACGCACGACCGGGCAGCTGGACCCAGCCGATGGCGATGCCGGTCCGGCAGGCGACGGCGGGAGCCGTCGCCGGGCTGACCGGAGGGCTGCTCCTGTCCGTCGTCATGCTGGGCATGGAGGCCGCGACCGGCGAACCCAACGAGCTGGTCAGGCTGCAGCGCCGCAGCCTCGCTCGCCTCGCGCGCGACGCCGACGAGACGGCGCGTTCTGGTCGTGGCGAACAGGTGACGTCGCACGGCGGACATCTCGCCCTCTCGGTCGCGACGGGGGCGCTCTACGGCTTGACCAAGCCGACCGCGGCGTCGCCGCTGGTCGGCGGCGCCGGGTTCGGGATCGGCTTCTACGGTCTCGCCTACGGGCTGCTGGGTCCGGTCCTCGGCGTCACGCCGCCGCTGTGGAGGGACAAGCCGGCGAGCATCGCCCAGCACGGCACCTTCCACCTCGTCTTCGGCTTGGTCACCGCCCTGCTCGCCCCGAGGATCGAGAGGCGGCTCTGAACGCGCGGCGCGCTACGGGACGTAGTGCGCCGTGGTCCGCGCCGCGATCTCGTCGGCATCGGTGCCGGGAGCGATCTCGACGAGGCGGAACGGGCTCGCATGGTCGTCGCGCCGGAACACGCAGAGATCGGTGACGATCATGTCGACGACGTTGCGCCCCGTCAGCGGCAGCGTGCAGGCCGGGATGAACTTCGGCTCGCCGTGTCGGGAGGTGTGCTCCATCACGACGATCACCTTCCTGACCCCGGCGACGAGGTCCATGGCGCCCCCCATGCCCTTGACCATCTTACCGGGAACCATCCAGTTCGCGATGTCGCCCCGCTCCGACACCTCGAGCGCGCCGAGCACGGTGAGATCGATGTGGCCGCCGCGTATCATGGCGAAGCTGTCGGCGGACGAGAAGTAGGACGATGACGGAAGCTCGCTGATCGTCTGCTTGCCCGCGTTGATCAGGTCCGGATCGACCTCGTCCTCGTAGGGGAACGGCCCGATCCCGAGCATGCCGTTCTCGCTCTGCAACGTGACCGAAACGCCGTCCGGGATGTTGTTCGCGACCAGGGTCGGGATGCCGATGCCGAGATTGACCGTGAAGCCGTCGCGAAGCTCGCGCGCCGCGCGGGCCGCCATGTCGTTGCGACTCCAGGACATCAGGCGGTCTCCCTGGGCCGCGTGGTGCGAAACTCGATGCGTTTGTCGTACGGCGCGCCGCACAGGATACGCTGCACGAACACGGCCGGCAGGTGGATCTGGTCGGGATCGAGCGCGCCCACCGGAACGATCTCCTCGACCTCCGCGACCGTGACCCGGCCGCACATCCCGGCCGGCACGTTGAAGTTGCGCGCGGTCTTGCGGAACACGAGGTTGCCGGCCGTGTCGGCCCTCCACGCCTTTATGATCGCCAGGTCGGCGACGATGCCGCGCTCGAGGATGAAGGTCTCGCCGTCGAACACCTTGTGGTCCTTGCCTTCGGCGACCAGCGTGCCGACGCCGGTCCGGGTGTAAAATCCGGCGATGCCGGCGCCGCCGGCGCGCATGCGCTCGGCCAGCGTGCCTTGCGGACAGAACTCCACCTCGATCTCGGCGGCGAGATACTGGCGCTCGAACTCCTTGTTCTCGCCGACGTAGGAGCTGATCATCCTGGCGATCTGCCGCGAGCGCAGAAGCTTGCCGAGACCGACGCCGTCGATCCCCGCATTGTTCGAGGCGACCCGCAGACGTCTGGTGCCGGCCCGCTCCAGCGCATCGATCAGCCGCTCCGGGATGCCGCACAGGCCGAAGCCGCCGGCCGCGATCAGCATCTCGTCGAACAGCAGCCCCCGGAGGGCGGTGTCGGGGTCGGGGTAGATCTTCTGCATGGAACCCGCCTCTGCGCATGCCGAGCTACCAGCGTTGAAGCATCGTCGCAATATCGCCGGCGGTCGTCCGGGCGCTATGCTCGTCGGCGGCAGCCGGGAGTGCGGATCATGGCCGGTAGGTTCTTCGACCAGCTCGAGGTCGGCTGGAGCGTGCGGCACGCGCTGCATCGCACCGTGACCGAGACCGACAACCTGCTGATCAGCACGCTGACGCACAACCCGCAGCCCCTGCATCTGGATGCGCAGCACGCGGCCGGCACCGAGTTCGGCCGCATCGTCGTCAACGGCGTCTTCACCTTCGGCCTGATGATCGGCATCTCCGTGAGCGACACCACCCTCGGCACGCTGGTGGCCAACCTCGGCTACGACGCGGTGGTGATGCCGCACCCGGTCTTCGTCGGCGACACGCTGAGGATCGAGACGGCGGTGGTCGAGAAGCGGGACAGCCGGTCGAGACCCGCGAACGGCATCGTCGTCTTCGAGCATCGCGCGTTCAACCAGCGCGACGAGATCGTCTGCCAGTGCCGACGCACTGCGCTGCTGCACAGGAGCCCCGCGTGAGGCTCCGCTCCTGGCTGTTCGTTCCGGGCGACGCGCCGCGAAAGCTGGAACGCGCGACCGCGACGCAGGCCGACATCGTCATCCTCGACCTGGAGGATTCGGTGGCGGAGGCGAGGAAGCCGGAGGCGCGCCGGCTGGTCGCCGCGTTCCTGTCCGCGCGCCCGGCGCCGCGCGCGCCCGCGCTGTTCGTGCGCATCAACCCGCTCTCGACTTCCGACGCGCTCGCGGACCTGGCTGCCGTCGTGCCGGCGGCTCCGGAGGGGATCGTGCTGCCCAAGTCGGAGGGTGCGCACGACGTGGTGCGGCTGGACCACTACCTGACCGCGCTGGAAGCAGCAGGGGGCCTGCCGGCCGGCCGGACCCGCATCCTGCCGATCGCGACCGAGACGCCGCGGGCGCTGTTCACGCTCGACAGCTACCGCAGCGCGAGCGCGCGGCTCGTCGGCCTCACCTGGGGTGCCGAGGACCTGCCGGCGGCGGTGGGCGCTTCCACCAACCGTGGCGAGGATGGCGGCTACAGCGACCTGTGCCGGCTGGCCCGGACCCTGTGCCTGGCCGGGGCCTCGGCCGCCGCCCTGCCGCCGATCGAGACCGTCTACCCGGAGTTCCGCGACATCGGCGGGCTGGAAGCCTACGCGGCGCGCGGCCGCCGCGACGGGTTCGCGGGCATGCTGGCGATCCATCCGCAACAGGTGCCGGTGATCAACGCGGTGTTCACGCCCTCCGAGGCGGAACTCGAGCACGCCCGCAGGGTGGTGGCGCTGTTCGACGCCAATCCCGGTGTCGGAACGGTCGGGCTGGAGGGACGGATGCTGGACCTGCCCCACCTGAAGCAGGCGAAGACGCTGCTGGCCGGCGACGCAGCGTCCCCCGCATCGACGGCATGAGCGTCCTGTTCGGGTCGGGAGCCCCATGCTAGAGCATCATCCGATCGAACGGAATCGTCTGACCGGATAAAGATGCTCCTCAAAACAAGGGGCTAGAGCATGATCCGTGAGCCCATTCGATCGGATTCATGCTCTAGCGAGCGGCCGGTCGGCAGGAACACAATCCACATGACGCATCCCGTCGTGATCGTCGCCGCCGCCCGCACCGCGGTCGGCACCTTCAACGGCCAGTTCGCGACGACCCCGGCGCACGCGCTCGGCGCCGCCGCGATCGCCGGCGCGCTGCAGCGTGCGGGCGTGGCGCCCGCGGAGGTGGACGAGGTCATCCTCGGGCAGGTCCTGGTCGCCGGACAGGGGCAGAACCCGGCGCGCCAGGCGGCGATGCGCGCGGGCCTGCCCAAGGAGACCACGGCCTGGGGCGTGAGCCAGGTGTGCGGGTCGGGACTGCGCGCGGTGGCGCTCGGCATGCAGCAGATCGCGTGCGGCGACGCCGCGGTGGTGGTCGCGGGCGGCCAGGAAAGCATGACGCTGGCACCGCACGCCGCTCCGCTGCGCGCCGGCCACCGCATGGGCGACGTCGCGCTCGCCGACACCATGATCACCGACGGCCTGTGGGACGCCTTCTGCGACTACCACATGGGCTCGACGGCGGAGAACATGGCGAGGCGGTGGCAGGTCGGCCGCGACGAGCAGGACGTCTTCGCCCTGAATTCGCAGCGCCGCGCGGCGTGCGCCCGGCAGGAGGGTCGTCTCGCCGAGGAGATCGTCCCGGTGATCGTGCGCTCGCGCAAGAGCGAGCAGGCCATCGCGACCGACGAGCACCCGCGCCCCGACACCACGCTCGAGACCCTGGCCAGGCTTCGGCCGGCGTTCGCCGAGGACGGCAGCGTCACGGCGGGCAACGCGTCGGGCATCAATGACGGGGCTGCCGCGGTGGTGCTGATGAGCGAGGCGGAAGCGAGCCGGCGCCGCCTCGAGCCGCTGGCCCGAATCGTGTCCGGCGCCACGGCCGGCGTCGATCCGGCGATGATGGGAACCGGACCGATTCCGGCCTCGCGCCGCGCGCTGGCCAAGGCGGGCTGGGACGTGGGAACGCTCGACCTGGTGGAAGCGAACGAGGCGTTCGCGGCGCAGGCCTGCGTGGTCAACCGCGAGATGGGCTGGGACCCGGAGATCGTCAACGTCAACGGCGGCGCGATCGCGCTCGGCCACCCGATCGGCGCCTCGGGGGCGCGCGTGCTGGTCACGCTGCTCCACGAGATGCGGCGGCGCGGCACGGCGCGCGCGCTGGCGACGCTGTGCATCGGCGGCGGCATGGGCATCGCGATGACGCTCGAGCGCTGACCCTTCCCGACCGAGCCGTCACGGCCGCTCGCGCCCGATGCGCGCGAGCACCACGTCCTCGGTGACCTGCCGGCCGATCGCCGCGCGCAACGCCGTCACCGTCCCGTCGAACGGCGCCACCAGCCGGTTCTCCATCTTCATCGCCTCGACGACGAGGAGCGTCTGGCCCCGCGTCACGCGGTCGCCCTCGGCCACCTCGACCGCGATGACCTGCCCCGGCATCGGCGATAGCACCGCCCCGTCGGCCTCGGCGGCGTCCGCCGCCACGTGCCGGACCTGCGGCGCGCCGATGCGCCAGGCCGTGCCTCCGAGGAACAGCACCCGCTCCGCGCCCGAC
>CAXTOC010000047.1:0-13440 GCA_964245725.1 uncultured Acetobacteraceae bacterium
GTCGCGAGCGGTGCCGCAGCGCCGGTGCGCAGCGAGACGCGGTAGAGCGCCGCGCCGAGCCGGTCCGGGTCGGCCAGCACCGTCACCGTGCCGGCCCGCGGGTCCAGGTCCTCGAGCGACAGGAAGGGCAGGTCGGCGCCGGTGAGCGGATGGTCGAGGCTGCCGTCGGCGCGGCGCAGCTCCAGCCGCCAGCGATCGTCGACCTCCGCCGCCCAGAGGAAGCCGGAGCCGTCAGGCAGCCAGCGCGGCAGCGCTCCGGCGTGCCAGTTCAGGCCGGGCGAGATGTTGATCCAGGCCGGATCGTGCTCCGACAGCAGGGTGGTGGCCCGCCCGCTCGCCGGATCGACGGCGAGCACCCGCTGCTCGGTCTGCGCCCGGTTCAACACCACCAGCGACAGCCTGCCGCGCTGCGGCCAGACGACCCGGACCAGGTAGGGGAACGCCGCGCTGTCCCAGTCGATCCAGCGCGTGGCCCCGCCACCGCGCCCGATCAGGCCGAGCCGCAGGCGGGCATTGGCGGTGCCGGCGCGCGGGTATCGGAACTCGACCGGCGCCGACGCCGGATGCTCCGGATCGGCGATGAAATGCCGCTCGACCGCGCCGCTGTCAGCCTCCTCGTACAGCAGCGTGGCGCTGTCGGGCGACCACCAGGCGCCATCCGCCCGGTCCAGCTCCTCCGCGGCCGCGAACTCGGCGAGGCCGCGCGTGAGGGTGTCGCTGCCGCCGCTGGTGAGCTGCCGGTCCGTGCCGGTGGAGAGCTCGACCACGTGCAGGTCGTCGCCGCGCACGGCGGCGACGAAGCGGCCGTCGGGCGACAGCCGCGGCGCGATCCAGCCGCTGCCGGGAACCGGTACGCTGTCGCCGCCGGGCAGGCCGATGCGCGTCAGCCGGTCGGCCTCGCTGACCAGCAGCGTGCTCCCGTCGCGGGAGAGGGCGTAGTCGGTGATCCCGGTCAGCGCCATGCGGGCGCGCTCGCGTCGCGCCTTCTCCTGCACCGAGAGCTGCTCGGGTGCGTCGGCCGGGCGGGCAAGCTCGGTGGTCGCCGCCGTGGCGACGTCGAAGCGGAACAGCCGCAGCCGCGTGTCCCGCGGGCCGCTGCGCAGGAACAGCACCGACCTGCCGTCCGGCGTCGGTTCGGCGTGCAGCGGCGCGCCGAAGCTGCCGTCATGCGTCGCCGCGAGCGCCTCGAAGCAGCCCTCCGCGGCGCACGCCGGCACGGCGCCGAGCAGCAGGGGGGCGAGCAGCAGGGCGGCGGCGCAGGGCAGCAGACGACGCAAGCGGGGTGCGGTCAACGCGGGCCCTCCAGGAAGGAGGGGATCAGCGGGTCGTTGGTCTGCAGCGAGTTCCGGCTCGGCAGGTCGACGTCGCGCCAGCCGCCGCCCATCTGCTGCACCAGCGACACGCTGTCGGTCAGGCGCTGCTGCTGGATCGCCAGCGCGTTCTGCTCGTTGCTCAGTGCCGTGACCTGGCTGGTGACGACAGTCGTGTAGTCCACGGTGCCGGCCTCGTACTCGTTCAGCGCCACCGTCACCGCCTGCTCCGACAGCGACACCGCGCGCGCCTCCGCCTCCGCCTGCTGCGCCAGGATGCGCAGCCCCGACAGGGCGTCCTCGGTGTCCTGCAGCGCGGTCAGCACGGTCTGCCGGTACGTCGCCACCGCGGCGTCGTACTGCGCCCGCGCCTGGTCGATCGCGGCCGAGCGCAGGCCGCCCTGGAACAGGATCTCGGTGGCGCTGGCGCCGAGCGACCAGGTGCGGTTGGCGACCTGGATCAGGGAGCCGATCGGGTTGCCGCTGTAGCCGTACGCCGCCGACAGGCTGACGTCGGGGAAGAACGCCGCGACCTGGACGCCGATCAGCGCGTTCTGCTGCTCCATCGCGCGTTCGGCCGAGGCGATGTCGGGGCGGCGCTGCAGCAGCGACGCCGGCAGGTACACCGGCGTCGCCGGCACCTCGCGGGCGAGCGGTGCCGGCGGCAGGGTGAGGTCGGCCGGCGCCCGGCCGGTCAGCACCGCGATCGCGTGCTCGTACTGGGTGCGCAGCACGCCGACATTGATCGCCTGCGAGCGCGTCTGCTCGAGCTGCGTGCGCGCCTGCAGCAGCGCGATCGGCGTCGCCGTGGCCAATCCGGCGTCGTACTGGTTCTGGGTGATGCGCAGCGAGCGCTCGTAGCTGGCGATGGTGCGGTCGAGCAGGTCCTGCAGCTGATCCTGCGCGCGCAGGTTGAAGTAGTCGGTCGCCAGCGTCGCCTGGTAGGACAGCGTCGCGTTGGCGAGATCGGCGGCACTGGCCTGGGTACCGGCCACGTCGCTCTCCACCTGGCGGCGGATGCGCCCCCACAGGTCGAGGTCCCAGCTCGCGGTGCCCTCCAGCTGGTAGGTGGTGGAGGTGAAGCTGTTGGCCTCGCCCGGGAGGCCGACGAAGCCTCCCGAGCTGCGCGAGCTGCCCAGACCGGTGGAGTTGCGGGTGACGCTCGGCGACGCGCTCAGGGTGGGAAACAGGGCGGCGCGGGCCTCGTCGGTGATCGCCTTGGCGGCGCGGTAGTTCGCCTCGAAGTTCTTGACGTTCTGGTTCGACAGGCTGACCTGCGCCTCCAGCCCGTCCAGCACCGGATCGTCGTAGATCGACCACCATCGTCCGCGATCGAGCTCGGCCGCGGCCGGGATCGCGCGCTGCCAGCCGGGCGGCGGCTGCAGCTCCTTGAAGCGGGCCGAGACGATGGCGCGAGGCTGGTGATAGTCGGGACCGACCATGCAGCCGCCCAGGAAGGCGCTCAGGAAGGCGCTCAGGCAGCCGCCGATGGCCGGGACCAGGACAGCACCCAGCCTTCGCGCCGACCGGGCGGAGGACGTTCGCCGTCGCTGTCTCATTCGGCAGGAGCATCCTGTGGCAAGGGGCTGCGGCCCGCGCGGCGTCGCCGCTGCCAGCGGGCGTTCCACCAGTGCCGCATGCGGTCGAGGTAGAGATACACCACCGGGGTCGTGTACAGCGTCAGCGCCTGGCTGACGACCAGGCCGCCGACCACCGACAGGCCGAGCGGACGGCGCAGCTCGTTGCCGTAGCCGTGCCCGAACACCAGCGGCAGCGCGCCCAGGGCGGCGGCGAAGGTGGTCATCATGATCGGCCGGAAGCGCAGCTGGCAGGCGCGCGTGATCGCCTCCAGAGGCGGCAGCCCCTCGTTTCGCTCGGCGCTGAGCGCGAAATCCACCAGCAGGATGGCGTTCTTCTTGACGATGCCGATCAGCAGGATCACGCCGATCATCGCGATCAGCGAGAACTCCTCGCCGAACAGCTGCAGCGCCAGCAGCGCCCCCACCCCGGCCGACGGCAGGGTGGAGAGGATGGTCAGCGGATGGATGTAGCTCTCGTACAGCACGCCCAGCGTCACGTAGACCGCGGCGAGTGCCGCCAGGATCAGCAGCGGCTCGCTGGCCAGGGTCTTCTGGAACTGGGCCGCGGTGCCGGCGAAGCCGCCGTGTATGGCGCTCGGCATGTGGATCGCGAGCATCGTCTCCTGGATGATCCGCGAGGCGTCGGACAGCGACTTGCCGGCGGCCATGTTGAACGAGACCGTGGCGGCGACGAAGTTGCCCTGGTGGTTGACCTGCAGCGGCGTGGTGGAGCTGACGATGCGGGTCACCGCCGAGAGCGGCACCATCGTCTCCACCGACGACGACACCGCCGAGCCGTTGGAGGTGCCGCGGCCGTTGGCCAGGCTGTTGCTGATGCTGTTCTGCAGCGACTGCGAGCTGGTCGACAGCGTGGTGCCGGACTGGGTGCTGCTCACCGAGGGAGCGGCCTGCGAGCTGGTGCCGCCGCCCGGAGTCGCCGTGGTCAGGATGGCCGAGGTCTGGGTGCCGATCGTCTGCGCGCCGGAGCCGCCGCCGCGGGCGCTGCTGGCGCTGCTCGGCGAGGCGACGCGTATCGTGTTGCTCGCGGTGCTGCCGTTGGCGGTGCCGCCGGCGGTGCTGACCCAGATCTGCCTGAGGATGTCGGGGCTCTGCCAGAAGCGCGGCGCCACCTCCAGCACCACGTGGTACTGGTTCAGCGCGTTGAAGATCACCGACGCGGTGCGCTGGCCGAAGGCGTCGAACAGGGTGTTGGTGATCAGCTGCGGCGTGAGCTGCAGCTTGGCCGCGGTGTCGCGGTCGATCACCACCTCGGTGGCGGGGCCCCCCTGCTGCACGTCGGAGCTGACGTCGGTGAGCTCGCGGCGACGCTGCAGCGCGCGCTCCAGCTTCGGCATCCACTCGTAGAGCAGGTCCGAGGAGTCCGCCTGCAGCGTGTACTGGTAGTTGGCGTTGCTCTGCCGGCCGCCGGCGCGCACGTCGGCCGCCGAGCGGCAGAAGAACTGCGCCCCGGTCTTGTGCGACTGGTGCGGGGTGTGGTGTGCGTTTGTCTCGTGGGTGCTGTGGTGGCGGTGGTGGATGTACTTCTGCTGGATGATGGCCTTGCCGGTGTTGGAGCGGTGGTCGCCGCCGCCGGTGTAGCCGGACACGCTCTGTATGTCGGGATCGGCCATGATCACCCGCTCGGCGTCGACCAGCTTGGCGCTGATGTTCTGGAACGAGATCGACTGCTCGCCGCGTATGGTGCCGATCAGCAGCCCGACATCCTCGTTGGGGAAGAAGCCCTTCGGCATGGCGCGGAACAGCAGCACGGTGAGCACGATGGTCAGCGGCAGGGTCAGCGCCACCAGCCGTCGGTGGCGCAGCGCCCAGGCCAGGCTGAGCTCGTAGCCCTCCTGCATCGCGGCCAGCCCGATCTCGATGCGCGACGACAGGCCGGCGAAGAACCGGCCGACCGGGCCCACCTGGCGCGGCGCCGGCAGCGCGCCGTGCGGGCGCACCCGCAGCAGAAGCGCGCACATCATCGGCACGGTGGTCAGCGACAGCACGAACGAGATCAGGATGGTCAGCGTCAGCGTCATCGAGAACTCGAAGAACAGCCGCCCGGCGATGCCGCCGAGCAGCAGGATCGGGGTGAACACCGCCACCAGCGAGACGGTGATCGAGAGCACGGTGAAGCCGACCTCGCGCGCCCCCTGCAGCGCCGCCTCGAGGCGCCCCATGCCGGCCTCCATGTGCCGCGCGATGTTCTCCAGCACGACGATGGCGTCGTCGACGACGAAGCCGGTGGCGATGGTCAGCGCCATCAGCGACAGGTTGTCGAGCGAGAACCCCATCAGGTACATCGCCGCGAAGGTGGCGATGATCGAGGTCGGCACCGCCACCGCCGGGATCAGGGTGGAGCGCAGCGTGCGCAGGAACACCAGCACCACCAGGATCACCAGCGCCACCGACACCCCGAGCGTGAACTGGGTGTCCGCCAGCGAGGCGCGTATGGTCGCCGAGCGGTCGATCGCCAGGTTCAGGTTCACGCCGCCCGGCATCGCCGCGCGCAGCTGCGGCAGCATCGCCTTGATCTGGTCGATGGTCTGCACGATGTTGGCGTCGGCCTGCGGGTAGATCAGCACGATCACCGACGGCACGCCGTCGGACAGGCCCATGTTGCGCAGATCCTCGACGCTGTCGTCGATCTCGGCCACGTCGCGCAGCCGCACCGGCGAGCCGTTCCGGTAGGCGATCACCAGGTCGCGGTAGTCCGCGGCACGACTGGCCTGGTCGTTGGTGTCGAGCTGGAAGCGGCGGCTGCCCTGGTCGATGAAGCCCTTCGGGCTGTCGGCGTTGGCCGAGGCGAGGGCGGCGCGCACGTCCTCGAAGCCGATGCCGTACTTGAACAGCGGCAGCGGATTCATCTCGACCCGCACCGCCGGCAGCGACGAGCCGCCCGGCTCGGTGCGGCCGATGCCGCGTATCGCCGACAGGCTCTGCTGCAGCACGTTGGTGGCGTAGTCGAACAGCTGCGGCATGGTGCGCGTCTTCGAGGTTAGCGTCAGCACCATGATCGGCGAGTTGGCCGGATTGAACTTGAAGTATTCTGGGTTGCTGCGCAGCGAGGTCGGCAGGTCGGCGCGCGCCGCCTGGATCGCCGCCTGCACGTCGCCGGCCGCACCGTTGATGTCGCGCGAGAAGTCGAACTGCACGATGATGCGCACCGAGCCCTGGGTGCTCTGCGAGGTCATCTCGGTGACCCCGGCGATCTGTCCGAGATGGCGCTCGAGGGGGGCCGCGACCGAGGTCGCGACCTCGTCCGGCGAGCCGCCCGGCTGCTGCGCCTCCACCATGATGGTGGGGAAATCCACCTGCGGCAGCGGCGCCACCGGCAGCCTGGTGTACGCGAACAGGCCGGCCAGCAGCAGGGCCACGGTCAGCAGCGTGGTCGCCACCGGCCGCAGGATGAAGGGACGCGAGATGTTCATTCCGCCGGCTGCCCCCCGGCGTCGTATCCTGGGGCGTCGGGCGCTGCGACGTCACGTCGCGCGAAGAAGCGTCGGCTGCGCCGGCTGAGCCCGTCCATGAACAGGTAGATCACCGGGGTGGTGAACAGGGTGAGCAGCTGGCTGACCAGCAGCCCGCCGACGATGGCGACGCCGAGCGGCCGGCGCAGCTCCGAGCCGGTGCCGGTGCCGAGCATCAGCGGCAGCGCCGCCAGCATCGCCGCCAGCGTGGTCATCAGGATCGGCCGGAAGCGCAGCACCGCCGCCCTGGCGATCGCCTCGCGCGGCGCGAGGGCGCCCTCGCGCTCGCCGGTCAGGGCGAAGTCGATCATCATGATCGCGTTCTTCTTGACGATGCCGATCAAGAGCACGATGCCGATGATGCCCATCACGTCGAGGTCCATCCCCGCCAGCATCAGCGCCAGCAGCGCGCCGATCCCGGCGGAGGGCAGGGTCGAGAGGATCGTCACCGGGTGGATGAAGCTCTCGTAGAGCACGCCGAGCACGATGTAGACCGCGGCGAGTGCGGCCAGCACCAGGAAGAACTCGTTGCCGAGACTGCTCTGGAACGCCGCCGCGGTGCCCTGGAACGAGGTGGTGAAGCTCGCCGGCAAGCCCAGCCCGCGCTCGGCCCGCTCGATCGCATCCACCGCCTGGCCGAGCGACGCACCGGGGGCCAGGTTGAACGAGATGGTGGTCGACGGGAACTGGCCGAGATGGCTGATCAGCAGCGGCGAGCTGCGCAGGTGCACCGACGCCACCGCCGTCAGCGGCACCAGGCCGCCGGTCGGCGAGTGCGCCACCCCGGTCGCGGTGCTGGCGGTCGTGGTGCCGGACGTGCCCGGCAGGTAGATCTGGCCCAGGTTCGACAGGTCGGACTGGAAGCGCGGATCCGCCTCCAGGATGATCCGGTACTGGTTGGACTGAGTGTAGATGGTCGAGATCTGGCGCTGCCCGAAGCTGTCGTAGAGCGCGTTGTCGATGGTCTGCGGCGTGATCGAGAAGCGCGCGCCGGTGGCGCGGTCCAGGGTGATGAAGGCGGTGAGGCCGTCCGCCTGCATGTCGCTGGCGACGTCGGCCAGCGTCGGCTCCTGCTGCAGCCGGTCCATCACGCGCGGCACCCACTGCTTGAAGGCGGTCGCGTCCGGGTTCTCCAGCACCACCTGGTACTGGGTGGCCGAGATGGCGGTATCGAGCGAGAGGTCCTGCACCGGCTGCATGTAGAGGCGCACGCCCGGGATGCCGGCGACCTCGCGGCCGAGCCGCTGGATCACCCCCTGCGAGGTCAGCGCGCGGTCGTCATGCGGGCGCAGGTTGATCAGGAAGCGGCCGGAGTTCAGCGTCATGTTCTGGCCGTCGACGCCGATGAACGAGGACAGGCTGACCACGTCGGGATCGGACAGGATGGCGCGGCCGAGCGCCTGCTGGTGGGCGCTCATCGCGTCCAGCGAGGTGGTCTCGCTGGCCACCGAGATGCCCTGGATGACGCCGGTATCCTGCACCGGGAAGAACCCCTTGGGGATCACCACCGCCAGCGCCACGGTCAGGGCCACGGTCAGCAGCGTCACCACCAGCGTCAGCGGCTGGTGGTCGAGCACCACAGCCAGCGCGCGCCCGTAGCCGGCGATCAGCCGGTCGAGCGCGCCCTCGAGACGGCGCGACACGGCGTTGCCCGAGCCGTGCGGCTCCTCGCGCAGCAGCCGCGCGCACATCATCGGCACCAGGGTCAGCGAGACCACCGCCGAGATCACGATGGTCACCGCCAGCGTGATGGCGAACTCGTGGAACAGCCGGCCGACCACGTCGCCCATGAACAGCAGCGGGATCAGCACCGCGATCAGCGACACCGTCAGCGAGACGATGGTGAAGCCGATCTGGCCCGCACCCTTCAGCGCCGCCTGCATGCGGCTCTCGCCCATCTCGATGAAGCGGGCGATGTTCTCGATCATGACGATGGCGTCGTCGACCACGAAGCCGGTGGCGATGGTCAGCGACATCAGCGACAGGTTGTCGAGCGAGAAGCCGAGCAGGTACATCGCGGCCAGGGTGCCGACCAGCGACAGCGGCACCGACAGGCTCGGGATCAGCGTCGCCGGCAGGTTGCGCAGGAACAGGAAGATCACCAGCACCACCAGCGCCACCGACAGCATCAGCTCGAACTCGACGTCGGCGATGGAGGCGCGGATGGTGGTGGTGCGGTCGGTCAGCGGCGTGATGCGTATGCCGGCCGGCATCGAGGCTTCCAGCTCGGGCAGCACCGACTTGATGTCGTCGACCACGCCGATCACGTTGGCACCCGGCTGGCGCTGCACGTTGAGGATGATCGCCGGGCTCCGGTTGGACCAGGCGGCGAGCTGGGTGTTCTCCGGCCCTTCCACCACGGTGGCCACGTCGCCGAGACGGATCGGCGCGCCGTTCTGGTAGGCGACCACCTGGTTCGCGAGCTGCTCCGGGGCGGTGATCTGCCCGTCGATCTTGAGCTGCGAGGCGCGCAGCGGCCCGTCGAAGGTGCCGGTGGGCGAGTTGACGTTGACGTTGGCGATGGTGGTGCGCAGGTCGTCGATGCCCAGGCCACGCGCGGTCAGCGCCCGGGTGTTGACCTTGACCCGGATCGCGCGCCGGTTGCCGCCGGTGAGCGTCACCAGCCCGACGCCGCTGACTTGGCTCAGCTTCTGCGCCAGCCGCGTGTCGACATAGTCCTCGACCTCGGTCAGCGGCAGGGTGTTCGAGGTGATGCCCAGCGTCAGGATCGGGCTGTCGGCGGGGTTGATCTTGGCGTAGATCGGCGGCGCCGGCAGGTCCGAGGGCAGCAGCGAGTTGGACTGGTTGATCGCCGCCTGCACCTCCTGCTCGGCGACGTCGAGGCTCATGCTCAGCCCGAAGCGCAGCGTGATCACCGAGGCGCCCCCCGAGGAGCGCGAGGTCATCTGGTCGAGCCCGGGCATCTGTCCGAGCTGGGTCTCCAGCGGCGCCGTCACCGCGGTCGCCATCACCTCGGGCCCGGCACCGGGATAGAAGGTCTGCACCTGTATGGTCGGGTACTCGACCTGCGGCAGCGCCGAGATCGGCAGGAACTGGTAGCCGAGCAGGCCCGCCAGCAGGATGGCGAGCATCAGCAGCGTGGTCGCGACCGGACGCTCGATGAAGATGCGCGAGATCAAGGCTGCTACTCGGCGGCCTGGTCCGGGCGATGGCGATGGCGACGCGGCTTGGCCGCGCCGGGATCGGTCTGCCCCTGCTGTGCGGCGGTCGGGATCATCACCTTGGAGCCGTCGCGCAGGTGCTCGGTGCCGTCGGTGACCACGCGGTCGCCGGAGGCGAGGCCGTTCGCGATCACCGTGTCGGTCGCCGAGGCGGCGCCGGTGCTGACGGTGCGCACCGCGACCGTGCTGTCCGGCTTGATCAGGTAGACGAACTGACCCTGCGGTCCGGTCTGCACGGCACTGGTGGCCACCAGCACGGCGTTGTGCACGGTGTCCACCAGCAGCCGGGCATTGACGAACTGGTTGGGGAACAGCCGCTCGTCGGCGTTGTCGAACACCGCGCGCAGCTTCACCGTGCCGGTGGTGGTGTCGACCACGTTGTCGAGCACCGCGACGTGGCCGCTGGCGATGTGCGTGGTGTTGGTGCGGTCATAGGCCTCCACCGGCAGCACCGCGCCGGCACGCAGCCGCGCGCTGAGCGCATCCAGGCTGTCCTCGGGCACCGAGAAGATCACCGAGATCGGGTGCAGCATGGTCAGCACCACCAGCCCGTTGGTCAGGCCCTGGGTGATGTAGTTGCCGGCATCGACCTGACGCAGCCCGACCCGGCCGTCCACCGGGGCGGTGATGTGGCAGTAGGCGATGTTCAGCTTGGCGCTGTCGATCTGCGCCTGGTCGGTGCGCACCGTGCCCTCGTACTGCCCGACCTGGTAGACCTGGTCGTCCACCTGCTGCTTGGCGATGCTGTGCTGGCGAAGCAGCCCCTGGTAGCGGCCGAGGTCCACGCGCGCCTGGTTCAGCGCCGCGTTGTCGCGGGCGAGCTGGCCGAGATACTGGTCGCGCGTCGCCTCATAGGGCCGCGGATCGATCAGGGCCAGCTGGTCGCCGCGATGCACCTCCTGGCCCTCCTGGAAGTTCACCTGCAGCAGGTAGCCGGAGATCTGCGACTGCACGGTGACGGTGGCGAGCGAGGTGACGGTGCCGAGCTCGGTCAGGATCAGCGGCATGTCGCCGGTGCGGGCGGCGCCGGCGGTGACCGGTTGCACCGCATCCGCCCCGACAGCGGCGCGATGACGGCCGTTGCCGCTGGGCGTCGCCCCCGGCTTGAGATGCGGACGCAGCAGCGCCCAGCCGATCGCGGCCACCGCCAGCGCCAGGACGATCCACGGCAGCAGCCGGCGCCGGCGACGGACCGCTCCCGGGGGCGATCCGGGCGGCCTCGGCCCGACGGGCGCGTGCGCCGGCCCCACGTCGCCGCGCCCTGCATCCTCTCGGCGCGAGCCCGGCGGTCGTGTGCGGGTCGGTAGGTTGGCTTCGTCCATCATGCTTCCCAGCCGGACCCGAGGCCCGCGATCGCCGACGTGGCGCGCTGGTCGGCTCCTTCACGGGCGACAGTAACAGAAAGCCCGGGCGCCGGCATCGGCTGCGGCCTGACGATCCGGTTCCGAATTGTGACCTGCGCCGGCGCGCCGCACCGCCGGCGATTCGCGGAGCATAAGCTGGCCGACTGCCAGAACGTACAACGAACGAAGCACGGCTGCGTGAGCGGATCACGGCAAGATTGTGGCAGCGGCGAGGCGGTGTTAGGAAGATACGCACGGAACCGGCCCACGCGGTTCTTCACAGCTCACTGCGACCTCGACCGGGTTCGCATCAGGTCGGTCGCCTCAGCCGGACGAAGGAGATCTTCATGTTCCGCAAGTTGCTCGCCCTCGAAGTCGCCGCCCTCGCCAACGAGGACACCCGCCGCCCCGATCAGGACGAGACCGACCTGCTGAGCAGCGTGCGGGAGATCTTCACCCCCCGCACCGGCAATTACGGCAGCATGTGGTCGATCCGCTCCAGCAACTGATCCGTCCGACGCGCCGACGGGCCCGGGGTCGCGAGGCCCCGGGCCTTTTCATGCGCATCGCCGTCATGACGGGGCGGCTGCCGACGGTCCCAGCCGCCCGCGGTGCCCGCTCAGCTCGCTTCCGGCATCCGGCGCCAGCCGCGAGGCGATCGGCGAGGCCAGCAGCGCCAGCGTCCCCACCACCGCGAAGCCGGCGCTGAAGTCGGTCAGCGTCAGCTCCGGCCGCCCCGCCAGGGCGCGCGATGCCGCCAGCGCGCCAGCGGCGACGCAGATCCCGAGCGTCAGCGTCATCTGCTGGAAGGTGGCGTAGAAGCTGGTCGCCGCACTCATCCTCTCGGCCGGGACGTCGGCGTAGGCGATGGTGTTCATCGCGGTGAACTGCAGCGACTGCGCCGCCCCGTTCAGGAACAGGATCAGCGAGAGCAGCCAGAACGGCCAGCCCGGGCGGAAGCCGGCGCAGGCCAGCATCAGGATGCCGGCGCTGACGCCGTTCAGCATCATCGTGGCGCGGAACCCGTGTCGGCGCAGCACCCGGCGCATCACCAGACGCATCGACAGCGCCCCGAGCGGGCCGGTGAAGGTGACCAGCCCGCTCTGCGCGGCGGTGATCCCGAACCCGAGCTGCAGCATCGAGGGGATCAGGAACGGCGAGCCGCCGGCGACCAGTCGTGCCATCGCGCCGGCCAGCACCGAGATGCGGAAGGTGGGCACCCGCATCAGCGAGAAGTCCAGGATCGGGTTCTCCGTCCTCCGCGCGTGGCGGAGATACAGCAGCGCCGCCGCCGCCCCGACCGAGAGCGTGGCCAACGCGGGGCGGATCGCGCCGTTGCCGCGGCTCGCGGATTCCAGCCCGAAGATCAGGCAGGCCAGCGAGGTGCCGGACAGCACGGTGCCCAACACGTCGAAGCGGCTGCGCGTGACCTCGCGCAGCTGCGGGATGAAGCGGCTGGTCAGCGTCATGCCGAGCAGCCCGACCGGCAGGTTGATGTAGAAGATCCAGCGCCAGGACAGGTAGGTGGTCAGGCATCCGCCCACCACCGGTCCGAACAGCGGCCCGATGGTCGCCGGCAGCAGCATCCAGAACATCGCCGAGACCAGCTCGCTCTTGGGCACCGTGCGCAGCAGCACCAGCCGGCCGACCGGCACCATCATCGCCCCGCCCGCACCCTGCAGCAGGCGCGCCAGCACCAGGGCGGTCAGGTTCGGGGCCTGCGCGCACAGCACCGAGCCGACCATGAACAGGCCGATCGCGCCGCGGAACACGGTGCGGCTGCCGAGGCGGTCGGCGAGGCGCCCGCTGGCGGGGATGAACACCGCGAGCCCGACCAGGTAGGAGGTCAGGGCCGCACTCATGTGCAGCGGATCGACGCCGAAGCTGCGCGCCATCGTCGGCAGGGCGGTGGTCAGCACCGTGGCGTCGAGCTGCTCCATGAACAGGGCGCTGGCGATGATCAGCGCGGTGGTGCGGGCGCGCGGCGACAGGCCGCCGCCCGGTGCGATCCGCCGCCTCATCGCCTACCGCGCATCGTGCCGATCTCCCGCCTGTTCCGCCCCGAGCATCGGCTCCCGGCGTCGGCACGCAAGCGCGCCCCCGGCGGATGGAACTCGCGGGACCGGGGCCTCGTTTCGCTTCGACGAGCGATCCGGCGAGGCAAGCAGGGCCGGACAGGGCGAGCAGGGAGGGCCAGCAGATGGACGAGAACACGACCGAAGGCGCCGTCACCGAGGGCGTCGGCAAGCTCAAGGACGCTGCCGGCGGGCTGACCGGCGACACCGGCCTGCAGGGCGAAGGCAAGGTCGATCAGCTTACCGGCAAGGTGCAGCGCGAGTTCGGCGACACCCTCGACGATGCCCAGGACCAGTTCGAGGGCATCGTCTCGACGATACGCGATCGTCCGCTGATCGCGGTCGGCATCGCCGCCGGCGCCGGCTTCCTGCTTGGCCTGCTGCTGATCCCGTCCCGCAAGTCCTGAGCGGCCCGGCTTGAGCCGGTTGCGCTGGCGCCTCGCTTGATGTCCATGCCAGCTTGAACGGATACGGCGCGAT
>CAXTOC010000048.1:0-3311 GCA_964245725.1 uncultured Acetobacteraceae bacterium
GTCCTCGCGCGCCTGGGCGGCGGCGCGCGGGGACGTGCTCGGCCTGGGCCTGCGGTCCGGCCGCAGCGTGGAGCTGCCGCACGAGGAGGCGCGCGCGCTGTTCAACGAGCACGGCAACTACTTCCCGACGCTGGAGGATGCGGCGCAGTCGGTGCGCGAGGAGCTGGAACGCGACGGGCTGGCCGGCCAGTCGGAGATGAACCACGCCGTCGCCGAGCGGCTGCGCAACCGGCACGGCCTGCTGGTGCGGGTGGCGCCGCTCGAGGGAGCGCTCCGCTCCTACAGCGCGAGCACCCGCCTGCTGGTGCTGTCGGACCTGCTCAAGCGCGAGAGCCGCGGCTTCCACATGGCCTTCCAGCTGATGCTGATCGAGGCCCATGACCGCGTCGAGGCGCTGCTCGCCGAGGTCGCCCCCTCCTCGACGGAGGCGGCGTCGGTGATGCGGATCGGGCTGATCAACTATGCCGCGGCGGCGCTGCTGATGCCCTACGCGGCGATCCTCGCCGCGGCCACCTCGCTGCGCTACGACATCGAAATCCTCGCCGCACGCTTCGCGGTCTCCTACGAGCAGGCGGCGCAGCGCCTGTCGACGCTGCAGCGGCCGGGACAGCGCGGCGTGCCGTTCTTCTTCCTGCGCATCGACGCCGCGAGCAACGTGTCGAAGGCGTTCTCCGGCGCCGGCTTTCCGCTCGGGCAGTCCGGCGGCTCCTGCCCGCGCTGGGTCGCCAACACCGCCTTCGCGGCACCCGGCCGGATCAACGTGCAGGTCGGCCGGCTCTCCGACGGCGCCACCTACCTGTGCTTCGCGCGCGTGGTGACCGGGATCGCCACCGGCTGGAGCGAGCCGCCGCCCTCGCACGTGATCGCGATGGGCTGCGAGATCGGCCACGCCACCTCGCTGGTCTACGGCGACGGCATCGACGTCGCCGCCGCGGCGACGCCGATCGGGCTGTCCTGCCGGCTGTGCGACTGGACCAGCTGCCGCAGCCGCGCCTTCCCGCCGCTCAACCACCGGCTGTCGCTGGACGTCAACCGCCGGCTGAGCGCGCCGATGATGTCGCCGCCGGGGACCCCCTGATGTCCGCCCTGTCGCGGCTCGCCGGCACGCCGCTGCTCGCCACCTTGCGCGGCATCCCCGAGCGCGCCGTGCTGGGCATGGGTGCCGCACTTCTCGTGTTCAGCTACGCGCTCGGCATGCTGCACAACCAGGCCCGGCCCGGCGCGCGCGCACTCTACCCGCTGGGCTGGTGGGGCTGGTTCGATCAGGGCCAGTACCTGCGCTCGCTGCGCGCGTTCGCCGCGTTCGACCTGCGGCCGAGCGAGCACTGGTATCCGCTCGGCTACCCGGTGCTGGGCGCGCCGTTCGCGTCGGTGCTGCCAAGCGATCCCTTCCTGCTGGTCGACCTGGCCTGCCTGTTGGCAAGCTTCGCGGGCTTCGTGGCCTTCGCGCGCGGCTGCGGCATCGGCGTCGCGGGATCGGTCGGCGCCTTCCTGCTCGGAACGCTCGGCAGCCAGTCGGTGCGTGAGAACTGGGTGATCCCCTGGACCACCACGCCGGCCTGTGCGGCCATCTGGCTGTTCCTGGCGCTGTGCGCACGTCACCTGGGCGCGGCCGTGGGTGAGCCCTGGGCGGGGCGTCGGCGCCGGCTGCTGCTGGCCGGGATGCTGGCCAGCCTGATCGGGCTGTTCCGCCCGAGCGACCTGCTGCTGCCGGCCGTGGCGGTCGCGCTGCTCGGCGCGTGGAGCCTGCGCGACCGCACGTGGCGGTGGGCCGACCCGCCGCCGCTGCTGCTCGGCGCCCTCCTGCCGCTGGTGCCTTACGGCCTGCTCTACCTGCGCATCTACGGGCCGCATCCGACCGCCTACATGGTGAACTCGCGCGGGATGGGCTTCCGGTTCGACGAGCTGCCGATGAAGACCGTGCTGCTGCTGATCGCGCCCCGGCCGTGGTTCCCCTCCGGCAGCGGCCTGCTGATGCGGCTGCCCTGGATGGCCGCCGGGTTCGCCGGCATGCTGCTGCTGCCCGGCCTGCAGCCGCGCACCGCGCGGCGCGGCCTGACGCTGCTGACGGCGATGATGCTGGCCTACATGGCCTTGTTCTTCAGCTACGTCGACCTGCTGCCCAGCGGGCTCTGGACCTACAAGAACGTGCACTACTTCAAGTGGCTGCTGCCGGGCTTCGCGCTGCTCGGGGTGGTGTTCCTGCGTGCGCTGCGCCGGCCGCCGCGTCGCGCGCCGATCCTGGCGCTGCTCGCCGTCGTGCTGCTCAGCGCAGTGCGGCTGGTGCCGGTGCCGGCCATGGGAGGGGATGCCCGGCTGCTGCAGTACGCGGGCACGCCGCCCTACTGGTCGAACTCCTATTTCGGGCACGCCCGCCTCGCCGACGCGCACGGCGTGTTCGAGAACATCTTGACCATGCGGATCCTGCCGGACGACCAGGGGCTGCGCGTGCTCTCGCTGTCGCGCCCGTTCGAGGGAAGCCCGGTCTGGCTGCAGCAGACCGGCCTGAACATCAGGCCGGGCGAAGTGCCCCGAGCCTGGGCCGAGCACGTCGCGCTCGGCTGGCCGTGCTGGCTGCCGCCCTACGCCTGCGACCACCTTCGGCCGCCGCGTTGATCCGCCGGGCGCCGGCACGGTCTTCCCGCCGCCCGCCGATCGCTCTAGCCTTGCCGGGCGCGGCCGGATCGGGCGGATGCCGGGGGGAACTGACGATGGATGCGGACGAGATCGCCGGAGCGCTGTCGGCCGCCATGCTGCACAGCGACATGGCGATGGTGCTGTCCGATCCGCGCCTGCCGGACTGCCCGATGATCGCCGCCAACGCGGCCTTCTCGGAGCTGTCCGGCTATGGCCAGGACGAGATCATCGGCCGCAACTGCCGCTTCCTGCAGGGCCCCAACACCGATCCGCGATCGTCGCGGCGCATACGCAGCTGCGTCGAGGCCGGCCAGGGCTGCGTCGAGTGGATCGTCAACCACCGCCGTGATGGCGCGATGTTCTGGAACCTCCTGTTCATCTCGCCGGTGCGCGACGCCGCGGGCAGGCTGGTGTTCTTCTTCGGCAGCCAGCTCGACATCACCAGGGGCATGCCGGAGGGGCTGGACGATTTCAGCCTGGGACGCGCCCACCTGGTGCCGGCGCTGGAAGATGAATTCCATACCCTGCTGCACGAGATCGTCGAGCGGACCGACGAGGCGGAGCATGCGACACCGGTGCTGCGTGCCCGTGCACTCGAGCGGATCGTGACGGCCGCGCGTCGGCTGGCGGAGATCTCGACCAGCCTGGCACCGGGGGCCTAGAGCATCATCCGA
>CAXTOC010000048.1:3411-13306 GCA_964245725.1 uncultured Acetobacteraceae bacterium
ACAATAGGCTAGAGCTTGATCCGTGAGCCTACGCGATCGGATCATGCTCGAGTGTCCTGCCTCCGAGTCCGCTGGCGAACTCTGCAGATAGGCAGGCCACTTGCGCCTGATCGTCTCAGGCTGGATCGGCCCGATACGCGATCAGTCGCCCGCAACGCGCCCCGTCCCGCGAGGCTGCGTCATCAAACCTTGACCAACATCGACGTCGGCCAGTCTGCTGACTATGAGCGTAGGCGAAGAGGATGGTGTCAGAAAGGAACGAATCGAACCCGCCAACGCACGCATCGGATACGTCAACGCCCAGGAGGTGGAACGATGCATCGCAGCTACTTCTGCAAGGGCATTGTCTCGCTCGACTTCAAGCCTTCTGCAGGTCGCCAATGCAGCGTCACGTTCCGCTACAGAGGCCTTGAGCCGGTGTGACATCTCGGTCGGCGGGATATAGAGATGATCGGACCTGACCTGGGAGGAACCACCCGGGCCTTCCCCACGCGTTCTTGCGGTGGGAGACTGTCCAGTTGCAGCTTCCGTGATCCGTCTCGCGACGAGGGTCGATCTGACATATTCTCGTCCTTCATAGCGAGCCCGAGCCGGTATGATCTCCAACGTAAATCCAAGGTTGGAGAAGATACGTTCATAGAGCCCGCAGGACAGTGTCCAGAAGGTGTAGGTGTAGTTGGGGTCGCTCCATCCGTTCGCGGTCTCCATGAACAGTGCTTCGGCATCGGCTACCGGGGTGAACGCGATGATGACGGCTTCACGTGCCAGCCGGGCCAGGTTGCCGATCGTGGAGACCGGATCGGCCAGGTGCTCCAGGATCGCGCCGGCGATCACGACATCGAACTTCTGCTCGAGGTAGGGGAGATGGGTCAGGGGAGCGTACAGAACATCTACGGCGCTGCCGTAACGGTTCCAGGAGTACCAGAACCCGGCCTTCAGCCTCGAGAGCCAAGCTTCGCCCTCGAGCACGGCCGCGGCCCTGTCGAGGTGATACGTCGAGTTGCCGAAGTGCAGCCGGTCGAATTGAGAAGCGTGTGACGCATCAAGCGCTGTCACGACAGCACCAGCCTGTTCCGCCTCGAAGGCGATGAACCCGCCGGCGGTCCCCACATCCAGTACGGTCTTGCCGCTGATTGGGAAGTTGCCGATATATTGTCCGAACAAACCTCTGATGTCCCATGCGCCATCCACGCTGTCGCCGCCCGGATACGTCATGGAATGGTAGAACAGGCAATCCTCCCGACGTGGAAGAGGCCAAGGTTCGACAGCCGAGAATTCGATGTTCATCGGGGCTCTCCAGATCAGGTTGCCAGAACGGGTAGAGGCTCCAAGGTTGCTGCCCACAGCGCCAGCCTCCCGGCAGGCTGCTGAAGACGTCACGATCAAGCGTTACTGTTGAGCACTGTCTTGATACGCCTGCAGCAGCAGGGTCCGCAGCACTCTCAGGCGCATCGCCGGGACGGAAGGCGGCAACGATGATCCGCCGGCATACGAGCTTCACGGTTCACACCGGTGCCGAGGACCGCTCGGTCACGGCAGCAGGCGAGGATTGCGCCAGCCCTGCACGCCGTCCACGATGACCACCGGCTTGGTCTGGCCGGGAGCCGAGCTGATGGACAGGATCGCGGGACGCTCGATCTCCAGCTTCCAGCCCGACCTGAGCAGCGTGTCGAACAGCGATCCCTCGATCTGCCGGGAGTGGGTTCCGACCACCAGGTAGGCCACCTTCTCGTCGAGGGTCGCCAGGCACTCCGATATCAGCGTGGCCTCGCCGCCCTGGATGTCGACGTGCAGGAGGTCGATCCGCGGAAAGGGTGCGGCGAGCTCTGCGAGCGGGATCATCGGCAGCGCGTCGTGGCTACCGGTCCGCGACGCCGCGCGGCACTGCTCCTCCGTCGCGGCGAGGATCGGCTTCAATCCCCACTCGCCGCCGCCACGCTCCTGGCGCGGAAACAGCGCGATGCCGGACCGCCCGGCGGCGACGCCGTTGTGCAGCGTCACCTGGGCGAGGTCGAAGCCGTTCGCGGCACAGGTCTCGCGGGCGAAGCCGAGGTGGCCGGCGTCGCCCTCGATGCCGACCAGTCGCGTCTCGAGCCCGGCGCGGCGCGCCGCGGCGCCGGCATTGTTCATCCAGCATCCCCAGCCGCAGCCGAGTTCGATCATGGTGAAGCTGTCGTGCGCCAGATCCACCGCGCGCAGTGCCGCAGCCCACTCGGCGATGTCGGCGTGCCAGTTGGCCGGGATCGGGACGGCCTCGACCTGGCCGGCGCGCGATCCCAGGGAGGCGGGAAGCATCCGGGCGTCGACCAGCACGCCCAGGAAGTTGCGCAGGTAGCCCGGACAGGGCTGCAGGTCGGGCACTGCGTGACGCTGGATCACGCCCAGGGCGTCGAAGCTCGCGTGGTAGTGGAAGAACGGGCTCTGGTCGTGGGAGGTGAGAGCGGCGTACTCGTGCTCGAGCCGCGTGAGCTTCTCCGACAGTTGCCGCCGCTCGGCGAGCAGCGTCGCCTGCGCGTCCCGGAGCCGGCGCAGCGCCGGGACGTGCGAGGCCGCTCGCCGGGTCCAGCTCGAGGTCACCGGGACCGCTCGTCCCACCGAGCCGGGGCGCGGCCGGTCACGCTAGCCGGGCTGCAGGAGCACCCGGTAGACCACCTGCCAGTACGGGGCCGCGAACAGGATCACGCTCGCGGCGATGCCGGTCAGCACCACGAAGGAGGTCAGCGACCAGAAGCCGTGCAGGCGGCGCTGCCGCCACGCGTAGATCGAGCCGCCAGCGAGCCAGAGCCAGACCAGTCCGACGACCACGAACAACCAGAAATACATCGGCTTCCTCGCTGGACGCTGGGATCAGTATTTGCCGCCGTCGGACAGCTGCACGTAGACGCGCTCGGCGAAGTGGGTCAGCTGCCAAGCGCGCTGGCTCGGCTGTATGGTGCTGTCGCTGGCGACGATCGGGCAGTACGCCGCGGTCAGGCCGTTGACGATGTCTGCCTGCTCCACCGACGGCGCCGCCGCGCGCACCTTGGGCAGGATCGCGTTCACGCTCTGCAGCAGGTTGGCCGCGTGGGTGGCTGCCAGCAGCGCGCCGATGCCGGTCGAGCTGTCGGCGACCACGCGCTTCATGTCCGGCTGCTCGACATCCGGGCAGCCGTTCGGCCGCTTGCCGTTGAGCAGGGTCGACGTGTCGGTGCGCAGCAGCGAGACCAGGAACGGCGTCGCGTTGGCCGGCGCCTGGTTGCTCCAGTTCTGGCGCACGTAGTTGGTGACGTCGGCGATCTCCTTGTCGCTCATGTTGGAGCCGACGCCCGGCATCACGGCGTAGTTGCCGTGCGCCTCGAGGCCGCCCAGCACCACCCGCAGCACGGTCTGCGGCCCGTAGGCGCGGACCATGCCGTTGCCGTCCAGTGCGGGGATCTTGTCCTTGATGCCCTGGCCGTCGACCTGGTGGCAGGAGGCGCAGTGGTTGAGGTAGACGGCCTCGCCCGCCGCCATGCGTACCGAGCGGTAGGCGGCGGTGCGCGCCTGGTAGCTCGGCGTCGGCGCCAACGACTTCAGGTAGGCGGTGATCGCGTGCAGGTCGGCGTCGGTCAGCTTGCTGGTGCTGTACTTGACCGTCTCCCACATCGGTCCGGCGACCGTGCCCATCTGCTCAGAGTGGCCCTGCTTGAAGAACTGGACCATGTCGTCGACGCTGTAGCGGCCGATGCCGGTCAGGTTGTCCGGGTGCAGGTTGGGCGCGTACCACATCTCGATCGGGCCGCCCTGCACGTTCAGCGCGACGGCGGTGTTGCCGAGGAAGTTGCGGTTGTTGTGGCAGGTGCCGCAATGCTCGAGGCCGCCCACGATGTAGGCGCCGCGGTTGACCTCGTCGGACTGCTTCGGATCGGGCTTGAAATATTCGCCGGGCACGAAGAACGCGTCCCACAGCGCGATCGCCGGCCGCAGCGTGAAGGGGAACCAGATATGGTTCGGCTGCCGCGGCGCATACACCGCCGGCACCGAGAACAGGTACGCCTTGATCGCCAGCAGGTCGTCGCGCGAGACGGTGTTGTACCAGGGGTAGGGCATCGCCGGGTAGATGCGCTGGCCGTTCGGCATGATGCCATGCCGCATCAGGGCGATGTACTGGTCATCGGTCCAGTTGCCGATGCCGGTCTCCTTGTCCGACGTGATGTTGGGCGTCGAGATCACGCCGAACGGCATGTTCATGTACTGGCCGCCGGCGAGGTTCTTGCCGCCGGGCGCGTTGTGGCATCCGGCGCAGTCGCCCATGTCGGCGAGATACTTGCCCCGCGCGATGACGTCGTCCGGGGCCGCCGCCACGGCTGCGACCGGTATCGCCAGCGCGCTGCCGAGCAGGGCCGCCCGAAGCAGGCTGGATAGGCGGGAACGCGGGGTCGGTCTGCTCATGGCCTGGCTCCATCAGGCGCCGCCACGCTGGCTTGCCGGTTCTCGGACGGGCCGATGAGCTCCGGGTAGGCGGCGAGATCGCTGGCACCGTACAGCGGCTTATATGCTCCCTGGTGGCAGGTGGCACAATTGATCTTCGCCACGTCGCCCAGCGGACCGAGGCTCGCGCGCGGAAACGTGCTCGTCAGCGGCACCATGTAGTCGTTGTTCAGGGCACGCGTCATCTCGATCCCATGCCAGGCGGTGACGCGCGCCGGCGTGCCCTGGTCCCATGACGAGAAGTCGCGCGAGTTGTGGCAGTAGGTGCAGCCCACCCCCAGCGACTGCGCGAAGTGCGCCATCAGCGAGTAGGTCTGGTCGGTCTGCTTGATCGACTGGCGGTTGCCCGAAGGAAGCGCGGTGTGGCCGATCACGCGGACCGTCTCGGCCTGCATCAGCAGGGGGGTGAACGGATCGTGCTGCAGCGAGGTCTGGGCGCCGGCCTGCGACAGGCCGCTATAGCCGGTGGCGGTCTCGGCGACGCCGTGTATCGGCATCGGCGTGATGAACCAGATGTCGGCCGGCACCGCGCGGCCGCGGTGGCAGGTGTTGCAGGTGACGCCGGTGGCGCCGACGTGGCTCTTGTAGTTGGTGTTGATGAAGCGCGTCATCTCGATCATGCGCCGCGCGACTTGCTTGGTGTAGAGCTTGTCTTCGGCCGGGTTGACCGTGGAGTGGCAGAACGCGCATCCGGTGGCGGGCGCGATCCAGCTCGGGAAGGCAGCCATGAGCCGCAGGAACTCGTTGGAGTCGACGTCCCGCAGCACCTTTATGTTGCGGTATGCCACCGCCGAGGAGACGCCGGAGGGCTGCACCGGCGGCAGCGGCGGGAGCTGACGGTGGTTGGCGACGTCCGCGGCGGCGAGGCGCGGGTTGTAGAACTCGATCATGCCGGTGCCGCGGAAGCCGCGCTGCACGCTGATCACCGGGATGCCCTGGAAGGTCGAGAAGATGCCGACCACCAGGAGGGCGGCCAGCACGCCGCCGATGATCCGGCGCGGATAGGCGGTCAGGAAGCCGAAGGCCCCGGCGAGCAGCCACGCTACCAGCCGGAACGGTGCCGTGAGCAGGTTCATCACCGCAGCACTCCGGTGAGCTGCCCGGGATCGGAGATGTGCGGGTAGAGCTCCGGATAGGGTGCCGCGATGCCGTGCTTCACGCCCCACAGGAACCAGTTATCGACCACGGTGCCGGTCAGCAGGATGCCGATCCCGCCGGTTGCCGTGCAGAGCACGGCGAACCACCAGGCCCAGCGATGGATCGACTCGTAGCTGGCGTTGAAGCCCATCACCCAGCGCCAGAACAGGCCGGCGCGCTCAGCGGCGGTGCCTCGGTCGGTGGTCAGCTCGATCTCGCGCTCGCCGAAATAGCGGCTGACCGCGAGGATGGTGCCGCCATGCATGGCGAACAGCAGCGTCGAGCCGTACAGGAACACGATCGAGAGCATGTGGAACGGGTTGTAGTAGAGGTTGCCGTAGCGGATCGACAGCGACGCGGTCCAGTCCAGGTGCGGGAAGATGCCGAACGGCACCGCCTCCGACCAGCTGCCCATCAGCACCGGACGGAAGAAGCCGTCCACCAGGTAGAGCCAGATCGCCGAGGCGAACGCCCAGGAGAGATGCGTGCCCAGGCCCAGCGCCCGCGCCCGGCGGTAGGTGCGCACCCACCAGAGCAGGATGGAGGTGGTCAGGAAGAAGCCGGCCATCAGCCACCAGCCGCCCTCGGCGAGCGGCGGGATGCGCAGCCCGTAGGCGGGCGCCGGCGGCTGCAGCCCGAGCCAGGGCAGCTGGCGGATGAACTGCACCGGATCCCAGTCGACCTGGGCGAACATGTTCAGCCCGATGATCTCGAAGGCGATGAAGCCGCAGATGATCGAGGCGAAACCGAGGGCCCCGAGGTAGAACGGGCCGACCTGGGAAGCCCCGATGATGCCCATCAGCCTGGAGAAGAACGGCTGGATCACCCGGTTCTCGGCGCCGTACTTCAGCGGCGCGCCCTCGTCGGGCGGACCATCGACGCCGACCCGGTTGAACAGGTTCTGGTATTCGGTCCCGAACGCAGTGCGATAGTCGAACATCGTTCAGCTCCAGAAGGGCAGGTTGAGCCACCAGTTCCACCATTCCGGCCAGCCCCGGGTCCAGAACGGGCCGCTGATGACGATGCAGACGGCACTCCACAGGCCGGCGTTGATGGCGCAGAACCAGCCGAGGCGATGGATCCCCAGCGGCCCGATCGAATAGACGATCAGGTCGCGGAAGAAGCTGTCCTCGAAGCCGGACGGCTTGACCAGCTCGTCCGGGCCGGGGTTCAGCGCCGACAGCACCACCGAGCCGTGCATCGACAGCACCAGCGTCGTCGTGAAGAAGAACGTCACGGCGATCATGTGCGCCGGGTTGTAGTGGAACTGCAGGTGCTGGTAGCCGATGTTCGATACCCAATCGAGATGGCTGAGGATGCCGTAGGGAAAGCCGTGCCCCCAGGCGCCCATCAGCAGCGGCCGCAGCACCTCCAGCGTGAAGTAGGCGGCGATCGCGCAGGCGAAGGCGATCGGCGCGTGCAGCCCCATGCCGAGCTTGCGCGCGATCTCGATCATGCGCAGGTCCCACGAGACGAAGGCGCCGAGCGCGCAGAAGGTGATCCACTGCCACAGCCCGCCTTCGCGCAGGGGCGCGAAGCCGAGGCCGTAGCGGAGATCCGGCGGCGCGATGTTGATCCGCCAGATGTTCCAGGTCGGCCCGATCGCGGCCCCCCAGACGATCAGCAGGGTCCCGACCAACGTGAAGAAGATCGTCGTGACGCCGAAGAAGCCGACATAGAAGGGGCCGACCCAGAAGTCGAACAGGTCCCCGCCGACGAGCGTCCCACCACGGACGCGGTACTTGTACTCGAAATTCAACATCGCCATGGCTGGGCGCTCCTCCTGTCAGCTAGACAGGCTCACGTCTTCCGCGTCATCACTGTCTCTAATACCGATCCCCGACCGCGTGCGTCACTGCGACCGTTGCGGCAGCGGCGTCATCTGCTGCACCGGCGAGCCGCTGAGGCGGTCGTGGTTCGGGCCGTCCAGCCAGTTGAAGCGGTCGGTGCTGAGCAGGATGAAATGGATCACCAGAGCCAGCGTCAGCAGGAAGATGAACAGGGTGATCAGCGCCCGGCGCGGATCGAACAGTACCCAGATGCGCCACATGATCCGTGCTCCTCAGGTCAAAGCGGTGAGCAGGTGCCCGGCCGTGTGCAGGCCGTCCAGCATCGCCGTGTGGTAGTTGCCGCCCCATGGCTTCCACAGCCAGGCGAGCAGGTGCGCGACCACCGCGATGCCGGTGAACACGATGAAGCTGGTCACGAAGATCCGGTTGAATTCCTTCGCCTCGCCTTCGGAAAGCCCCGACAGCACGGAGCGGTTGGGTTCGATCGCCATGTCATTCCTCCTCTAGATCGGTTTGCAGCGCGGACACGCTCAGGAGACCTCCGCCGGCAGGGCCGGCAGCGAGGCCAGGACGCGGGCACGGGTGATCCGGCTTTCGTCGTGCGCGCGCGCTTCCCGTTCGACCTTCTCGCGCAGCTGTCTTGCCGCGGAGATGCGAACGAGGAAGGGTTCGGCCTCGACCTGGGCGTCGAGCAGCGCGGCTGCGTCGCGGTCCCAGTGCACGGCCATGGAGGTGTTGGTGGTGGTGCTGGTCCGGGCGTGGGTCGGGTCGATCGCGTCGAGATCGCGTCCCAGCGGCAGCATGTTGAACAGCGCGTCGAACAGCGCGTTGCAGTATTCCTGCACCAGGTAGGTTGCGCCGGCGTAGCCCATGAACGGGGTGCCGGTGGCACGGCGGATGATCGCACCGGGGAACGAGGCCGGCACGTAGACGCAGCGCGCGCCGAGCTCGACCGCGTAGATGCGCTCGTTGCCGGAGCCGAACAGCACCAGCGGCGGGGTGCGTCGCAGCATCTCGCGCACGCCCTGATTGTCGGGCTTGGCGCCGGGCTTGCGCGCGACGGCGAAGACGCAGGGGATGCCGAGCTCTTCCTCGAAGAAGCGCCGCATGCCGCGCTCGTAGGTCTCGGTGGCGACCACGGCGAAGCTGCCGGTGGCGAAGAAGTCCTGCGTCACGCTGCGCCACAGGTCCCAGACCGCCTTGATCGTGGTCTGCTTCTCGCGCGCGATGAAGGGCTGCGGATCGACGCCGGCGATCTCGCCGAGCGCCTCGAGGAAGCTGGTGGTGGCGAACACGCCGATCGGCGCCTGCAGGTACGGCTTGCCCAGCTCCTCGCACAGCTTGCGCCCGAACTCGCGATACAGGCAGACATTGACGCAGGCCTCGGCCAGGCGCGGCGTCTCGTCGATATGCGCGCCCAGCGGGAACACCAGGTTGACCTCGCAGCCGATGCCTTCCACCAGGCGGCGGATCTCGGCGAGGTCCGAAGGCATGTTGAAGGTGCCGTGGATGGCGCCGATGATGTTCACCAGCGGCTTCGCGGGCGCGCCCGCGGGCTTCTTCCTCGCACCCTTCTTCTGGCCGAACTGTGTCCACAGCCAGTAGATCGCGCGATCGGCGCACTGCCACTGGTCCTCGTCGATGGTGCGCGGGATGAAGCGCAGCAGGTTCGAGCCTTCCGGGGTGACGCCGCCGCCGATCATCTCGGCGATGCTGCCGGTGACCACGACGCCGGGCATGGAGCGGTCGCCGACGCTGTTGGCCTGCTGCATCGAGGCCTCGGTGCCGCTCATCGACAGCGCGTCCTCGGACAGCCCGGTCACGCTGATCGGCAGCTCGTGCGGCGGCAGCCCGTCGGTGTAGTGCAGCACCGCCGTCACCGGCAGGTTCTCGCAGCCGACCGGTCCGTCGATGATCACCCGCAGGCCGCGCGCCGCGGTGAAGGCGTAGATCGCTCCCCAGTAGCCGCCGGCGCGATCGTGATCGATCACCAGCATGCCGTTAGCTCCCCATCGCCTGCGAGAGCAGGGCAGGGGCCGCCGCCGCCGGCTTCGTCGCGGCGACCGGCGCGGGCGTGCTGCCGAAGAACGACACCATGCGGGCTAAGCGCTCGCGTCCGCGCGCCTGCGCCGCCACCACCGAGGCCATCGCGGCGATGCCCGGGATGCCGAACAGCGGCCGGCCGGAGACGATGTTGGTGAAGTAGATGGCAGGCACGCCCTGCTCCTTGGCCTTCTGCACCACCGGCGTGGTGCCGATGGCGAGATCCGGCCGGACCGCGCGGAACGCGGCCACGTCGTTCTCCAGCGAGGCGCGGAACTGCACGTGGCTGCCGCGGCTCTCGAGCCACTCGCGGTCTGGATCGCTCCACTCGGTGCGCGGGCAAGCGGTGCCGACATAGGGCACCTCGGCGCCGGCCTCGATCAGCAGCCGCGCCACCAGCAGCTCCGAGCCCTCGTAGCCGGACACGGTCAGGCGGGCGCGCACCGGATTGGCCGCCAGCACCGCGCGCATCGGCC
>CAXTOC010000049.1:0-13207 GCA_964245725.1 uncultured Acetobacteraceae bacterium
CCTGCGCCAGCGTCGGGGCCGGGGCCGTTGCGGCGGCATGCGGTGGCGGAGGAGGCGGCCCGGCCGAGACGACCCGGTTCGAGGGCGCCTCGGCGGTGCTGCCGAACATCCCCGCCTGATAGGCGACGACGGCGCCGGTTCCGGCGAGCGCCAGCAGTGCCGGGAGCGCGATCCACGCGTCGGGCAGGCGTCGCCGTGCCGCGCGGGTGCGTGCGCCGGCGGCCAGCTGCACGCCTTCGGGGGTGACGCGCCGGCGCCCCATGGCCTGCGCTTCCTCGATGCTGGCCTGCAGCAGCAGGCTGAGCTTGCGCAGGTTGCCCTGCGCGTGACGCACGATCTCCTGGGTCGCGTCCTCCATCGCGCCGATGCCGGCCGCGGTCAGGCCGTGCGTCACCACCTCGCGGGCATCCTCGGGGCGCATCGGCTCCAGCGTGAGCTGCAGCGGCATCGACTGGCGCACGGTGAAGCCGGGGCGCCCGACCAGCAGGATGCGGAACAGCGGCCGTCCCGCCTCGCGCAGCCCCGCGAGCAGGCAAAGGTAGCGCAGCGTCTCGGGCAGCAGCGACTGCGCGTCGTCGATCGCCAGCACCGGCGGTTCGGCCTGGCCGGCCTCGGCGAGGGCGCGGCGCAGCACCGGCTCCAGCGCCTCGGCCGAGAGCTCGCCGGCATCGCTCACGCCGAGCGACGAGGCCAGCACGCGATGCAGGGTCAGCGGTCCGGCGACGAAGTTCTGCACCCGGATGACGCGGTCCCCGTGGCTCTCGCGACGGGCTAGGGCGGTGGCCAGGGCGACCGTCTTTCCCGTCCCGGAACTTCCCGTCAGCGCCGCCAGCGGCTCCAGATCGCGTACCGACCGCTCGATGAAGTCGATCGCCTGGAGCTGGGTCTGCGAGAGGAAGAGATCCGGCGTCGTCGGGTATCCGGAGGCTGTCATGCGGCCCTTGTGATCGACCTGAATCTGCACGCTCCTCGACCTCGACGCCCGCACCCTGCGCGTGCGACGGCCCTCGCGGTGCCACGCGGGGCCGCCGAAGAGTTCGCGCGGCGCGCACTCATATTAAGACAGACGATGCTGAATATGCGACGCCGGTATGGGAATTTTTAACGAAAAGACAGTTATATGGCCAGCAGCGCGCGCCGTGTGGCGCAGGCCAGGATAGAGAACGACATGGCACGGTGCCGCTTCGATCATGACTGAACCGTCTGGCGCCGCAGGACGTTTCCGCGTGCGGGACGTCGCTTAAACGATCGAACGTTGCGGAAAGTATCACGTCGTTAAAGATACGTTAATACGAATTTGTGTGTGGCTTTGGTATGAAAATGAGAACAACTTGTTCAAGGGGAGACCCGTGGATGGTTTTCGGGACAGCTCCGGCTTTCGGTCGGCGGTTTGGACCGGTCTTGTGCCATGCCACGAGAACGCATCTTGGCTACCCTTGCTGCCGAGACGGGAGTATCTGAGATGACGAGTGCGCAGGCAGGAATCGTGCCGGCGATCGGCACCACGGCGACCGCCCCGGACCGGGTAAGGCAGCCGGTATCTCCCGACAAGCGCTCCAGGCGCGTTCCCGTCACCGTCTTCACCGGGGCAGGGCGCGTCGTCGACGTCGCCGTGCTGATCGCCGCCGGGCTGATCGCCTGCGCCTTCATCGGCCTCGTACGGCTGCATTACGGCGCCCACCTGCTGTCGGTGTTCGTCGGCGACTGGATGGTGCTCACCAGCCTGAGCTACTCCGGAGCCTACAAGATCAGCCGGCTGCGTCAGCCCCTGGCCCAGCTCGCCTGCGTCCTGCTCGCGGTCATGCTCGGCATGGCGGCCGTCGATCTCTGTCTGTTCCTCGAATACAACATGATCCTGCCGAAGGAGCCGTTCCCCGAGATCTGGGCCGGATGTACCGCCCTGCTGCTCTGCCTGTCGCACGGCGTCGGCTCGCTGCTGGTGTTCCGCTGGTCCGCCAGCGGCCGGCTGCGCCGCAACGTGGCCGTGGTCGGCGTGTCCGAGCTGAGCCGCAGCCTGATCGAAGGCGTGCACCGCGCCCAGAACACCGATCTGCACGTGGTCGGGATCTACGACGACGTGGTGCCGGTGCACAGCGTCCACGCCGGCGTGCCGGTGCTCGGCCGCGTGTCGGACCTGCTGGAGCACGGGCGCGACGAGTCGTTCGACACCATCGTGGTAGCCGGCTCGGTGCAGGAGGCGACCCACGTGCAGAACGTCTGCTCGCAGCTCAGCAGCGCCATCGCCGACGTCTACCTGATGACCGACGTCACTGGCCGGAACCTCGGCTCGCCGATCTTCGGTGGGATCTGCGACCGGGTGGTGGTGCAGATCCGCCGCCGACCGCTCGATGACTGGCAGATCGTGCAGAAGATGCTGTTCGATCGGGTCGGCAGCCTGCTGATCATCGCCATGCTGTCGCCGCTGCTGCTGACACTGGCCCTGCTCGTGCGCATGAGCGGCCCTGGCCCGATCATCTTCCGGCAGCTCCGCGTGGGCTTCAACAACAAGACCTTCATCTGCTTCAAATTCCGCTCGATGCACCACGACCGCTGCGACGGCGACGAGATCGCGCAGGCGACGCGTCACGATCCCCGCGTGACCTGGATCGGCGGCTGGCTGCGCAAGCTGAGCCTCGACGAGCTGCCGCAGCTGTTCAACGTGCTGCGCGGCGAGATGTCGCTGGTCGGGCCGCGTCCGCACGCGCCGGCGACCAAGGCGGGCGACCGCTACTTCCAGGACGTGATCGCCGACTACGCGGTCCGTCACCGCGTGAAGCCCGGGATCACCGGCTGGGCCCAGGTCAATGGCTGGCGCGGCGAGACGCGCACCGTCGAGCAGCTCCAGTCCCGCATCGACCACGACTTCCACTACATCGAGAACTGGTCCATGTTCTTCGACCTGAAGATCCTGTTCCTGACCGTGATGCGTGAGCTGAAGAGCAAGACGGCGTACTAGCGCATCATCCGCCTATCATAGCATCATCCGATCGACGCGTTCGACAGGATCAGGCCGCCTGTCGACACGGGCTCCAGCACGATCCGGGAGCTCAGGCGACCGGATCATGCACCCGCCATCAGGGACCGTAGCGGCGGAACGGACCGGCGAACCGCTCCGGCCACACCGGCATCAGGTGGGCGATCACCAGCAGCAGCGCCCGCTTCAGGCGCGGCCGGCGACGGAACGAGCGGCGCAGGCGGGCGGCGCCGGCCGACCGCTCGCCATGCCGGACCAGCTCCCGCCCGACGATCCAGCTGTTCTCCGACTCCGTCGCGGCGCGCAGCCGGGCCAGCCGCGCCGGCGACAGCCGGCCGGTCAGCGCTGGATTGCCGAAGATCGCCCGCACGCAGGGTGTGAACGCCTCCGGATCCGTGGCCATGCGCAGGTAGGCGCCGGTGCTGCGCTGACGCACGAACAGCAGCGGCGCCCCACCCGGCACCACCGCGATCAGCCCGGACAAGGCCAGCCGCGACCAGTACTCCCAATCCTCCCCGAAGCGCAGGTCGTCGCGGAACCGGCCGACGGAGTCGATCGCGCTCCTGCGTATCAGCAGATGGCCGCCATTGGCGAACAGGTTCTCGACCAGCAGCCGCTCGACGATGTCGCCTTCCGGGAACGGCCCCGACTTGACGTGCACCGTGCGGGCGCCGTCCTCGGTGACGAAGCAGAACGCGCCGTAGACAGCCACCGCCGGGCTGCCCCGCAGCCGCGTCGCCATCCTCGCCATCGCGTCCGCCGCCAGCCAGTCATCCGCATCCAGGAACAGCAGCGCCTCGCCCGCGGCGAGTTCGATGCCGCGGTTGCGCGCCGCGGAGACGCCACGATTGGCCTGACGGATCAGGCGCACACGCGGATCGCCGCAGCCGGCCACCAGATCGGCGGTGCCGTCGGTCGAACCGTCATCGACGAACACCGCCTCCCATCGCGCGTGGCTCTGCGCCAGCAGCGAGCGCAGCGCCGTCTCGACGTAGGGGCGGACATCGAAGCAGGGAATGACGACCGAGATCAGCATTCCCTCCCCCTGCTCCGGGGGCTCGCGATCATGACGCATGCGATCTGAGCACGGATGGTTCCATTACAACCGTGCCGGGTATATCCTGACGTTCGCCCGTATGGCCACAGGAAGCGAGATCTCATGACCAGCGCGCTGATCGCGGGGACCCTGCCGCCCGAAGGCGCCTACGACGCCGACATCGTCATCCTGGCGATGGACCGCGTCGACGAGACACTGGAGGCGATCGCGTCGGCACGCTCCCAGTGCGGCGTCAGTCGCCACGTGCTGGTGTTCGATCAGGGATCGACCGCGGAGAACCTCGCGCGGTTGGGTGCCGCGGTCGAGGGCTGCGCGGAAGTCGGCCTGCTGCGGGCCGAGCGCAACTGGGGCGTCGCCGGCGGGCGCAACCGGGTCGCCGCGTTCGGACACGGGCGCGCCATCATCGCGCTCGACAACGACGCCGAGTTCGCCGGACCCGACACGGTGGCGCGTGCCGTCGCCCGCCTCGATGCGCACGCCGATCTCGCCGCGATCGGGTTTCGCATCGTCGTCCACGCCGACGGCCGCGACGACCTGTCGAGCTGGGGCTATCCCTCCAGCCTGCTGCCCCGCTCGGGCGAGTGCTTCGAGGCGGTGACCTTCGTGGGCGCCGGGCACGCGATCAGCAGGCGCGCCTGGCAGCGCTGCGGCGGCTACGACGAGAGGCTGTTCTTCTGCTGGGAGGAGCTCGATTTCTGCCTCAAGGCGATCGCGGAGGGCTGGCGCGTGCGGTACGAGGGCGACCTCGTGGTGCGGCACAAGGTCAGCCCGGACCGGCGCTTCAACTGGTCCGGCGCGCGCTGGTTCTACTACGTGCGCAACCGCCTCTATATCGGCCGCAAGTGGCAGAGCTGGCCGGCGCTGGCGCCGCGCATCGCCGGCTACCTGCTGAAGGGGGCGCGCAACGGCCTCTGGTCGCAGACGCTGCACGCGCTTCCGGCGGCCTGGCGGCTCGGTCGCGACCAGCCGGTCCGGCGCATGTCCGACGCCGGCGCCGCCTACCTGGCGCGCAACGATGCCGCCCATCGCGGCAGCTGGCGCGGCCGCCTCAGGCGCGAGGTGTTCGCGGCGCTGCCCGGCCACGGCATGAAGCCGGCCGACACCACCGGTGCCTTCCGTTGACAAGCCTGGCATGATCGGATCCATCATGACCCGGTCCATAACGGCCACGAGCCCATAACGACCAAGAAATGAGGACATCTCGTGCTGCGTAGAACCTGTCTCGCCGGAACCGCCTTCGCCCTGGCCAGCCTGCTGGTAATTCCCGGCTGCGCGCCGGGCGGCAACCTGGCGCCGCTGCCCGACGAGGCGAGTGCGGCCTACAATCTTGGTCCGGGCGACGAGATCCGGGTCATCACCGTCGGCGAGGACTCGCTGAGCGGCGATTTCCACGTCAGCGACGCCGGCAACATCGCCCTGCCCATGCTCGGCGCGGTCAAGGCCGCGGGCATGACCACCACCCAGCTCAGCGACGAGGTCGCCGACGAGGCGAGGACGCACAGCATCCTCAAGGATCCGTCGGTCTCCGTCGAGGTGACCAACTACCGTCCGATCTTCGTGCTCGGCGAGGTCGCCAAGCCTGGCCAGTATCCCTACCAGCCCGGCATGACGGTGCTGACGGCGGTCACCGTGGCCGGCGGCTTCACCTACCGGGCGGTCGAGGACTACGCCTCGATCGTGCGCAACGACGGCAAGACCTCCGTCGAGGGCAAGGTGCAGCGGCAGAGCTTCGTCAAGCCGGGCGACGTGCTGACCATCTACGAGCGGCACTTCTGAACGCGTCCTCGCCCGGGCCGTTCCGGCTCGGGCACGCGGCGCCCTACAGGTTCATCCTGTTGAAGATCGGCGTCGGCACGCTGCGTATCACCAGCATCACCAGCTGCCAGATGCGCGGCACGTAGGCGCCCTGAGGGCCGCGCTCCGCCAGCGACCAGGCGGATCGCGCGAACGCCTCCGGGCGTGCCATGAACGGCAGCTTCGGCAGCGCCCAGGTCATGGCGGTGTCGATCACCCCGGCCTTGATGCAGACCACGCGCACGCCCGATCGCGACAGCCGCGCGGCGTAGCCCTGCAGCCAGGTGTGCAGCGCCGCCTTGGTGGCGCCATACAGGTAGTTGCGCGGCCGGCCGCGGTCGCCCGCGACGGAGCCCATCACCATCACCGTGCCGCCGCGCTGCGACTCGAGCGCCGGGGTGAACGCCGCCAGCACCGACACTAGCCCGGTGAAGTTGGTATCGACGGTCTGCCGCAGCAGCGCCCGGTCATGGTCCAGCGCCTCCTGCTCGGGCATGATGCCCACCGCCGCGAACAGGTTGAGCTGGCCGTCCGACAGCGCCACGCACGCGGCGGCGAACGCCGGATGCGTCGACAGGTCGAGCGCATCGAACGCGCGCACCAGCGCCGGCACCCCGTAGCGCAGCGACAGGTCGTGCGCCTGCGCCTGCAGGTCCTCGGCGTCGCGACCAGCGAGGATGACGCGCGCCCCGCTCGACGCCGCGCGGTGCGCGAACGCGCGCGCCGCCGCCGAGCTCGGCCCGAGGATCAGCCAGGTGCGCAGGAACGTCTCGCTCGCCACCGGTCTCACCCGAGACCCAGCCGGCGCGACAGGCTCGACGAGAAGCGATGCTGCGGATCGATCTGCTCGCGCACCTGCTGGAACGCCTCGATGTCGGGATACATGGCGGCGAAGCTGTCGCGCGACATCATGCTGTCCTTGGCGAGGTAGATGCGGCCGCCGGCGTCGCGGGTGATCTGCTCGAGCGCGCGGAACAGCTCCGGGGTGTGGGGTGCCGCGGCATAGTCCAGCGCCAGCGAGTAGCCCGGCCGCGCGAACGACAGCAGGCCGCGGCCGCCGCTCCCCATCACCTTCAACACCGCCAGGAAGGAGGCGCCACCTCCGGCCGATGCGGTCCGCAGCAGGCGCTTGACGGTCTGCGCCCCGTCCTCTCGCGGCACCACGCACTGGAACTGGTGGAAGCCGCGTCTGCCGTACAGCCGGTTCCAGTCGGTGATGGCGTCGAGCGGATGCAGGAACTGTATGTAGTTCGACACCACCTCTCGCGCCTCGGGCTGGGCGCGCCGCCAATACAGGGCGTTGAAGGCGCGCACCGAGGCGCCGTTCAGGGTCCATCCCGGCAGGTCCACCGGCATCCGCTTGGCGCGCGGGGGAGCCGGTGCCACGGCACCGCGCGGCGCCGGTTCGGCGGTCTCCAGGATGCCGCGTCCGAGCCCGGCGCCGGTGGCGAGCACGTCGATCCAGCCGACCGAGTATGGCACCGAGGAGGCCTGCTCGAAGCCCTCGAGGAACTCGTCCAGTCCGCCCACGCGGCGCCGGCGCACCAGCAGCGCCGGCGACGGCACCGGCAGCAGGCGGATGCAAAGCGCGGTGACGATGCCGGTCAGGCCGATGCCGCCGATGGTGGCGTCGAACAGCGCCTGGTTCTCGGTCGGCGACAGGCGCCGGACGCTGCCGTCGGCGCAGAGCAGGTCGAGCCACTCGACGCAGTCGCCGAAGCAGCCGGCGACGTGCTGGTTCTTGCCGTGCACGTCGTTGGCCACCGCCCCGCCCATGGTCACGAACGAGGTGCCGGGCGAGACCGGAACCCGGAACCCGCGCGGCAGGAACACCGTCAGCAGGTCCGCGTAGGTGACGCCGGGCTCCACCACCACCAGGCCGGTGGCCGGATCGAACGACAGGATACGGTTCAGGCGTTCGGTGAGGACGACCGCGCCGTCGGCGTTGAGGCAGACGTCGCCATAGCTTCTCCCCGCTCCGCGAGGCAGCAGCGTGCGCGCGCCGGCGGCACCGCCGTCGCGCAGGGCGGCATGCAGCTCGCGCGTCCGCTCGGGCCGCGCGACCAGGGCCTCGGCGACCTGCGACCGCCCCCAGCTCTTGAGGCCAAGCTGCTTCCAGCCGGTGGTGCCGACCGAGGACCGCGCCTCTGTCCGCGTGTCGGCGATGGGGGGGAGGATGCTGTTCATAGGGCCGCCAATACGATTGCGAAGGTGTAGGCGCCGAGCAGCCAGCTGACCGGATCGCGCAGCGCGAAGATCACCGGGTCGTGCGACAGCCGCTTGCGATGCGCCAGGAACCAGACCCGCATCAGCCAGAGCAGGATGCCCGACGGCGCCAGGTAGAGCCGGAACGGGTGCGAGTACAGCAGCGAGGGCCGCGCGTCGTCGGCCACGAACAGGATCATGATCTGCAGCGAGGCGAAGGCGGCGGCGATACCGAAGGCCAGCGTCAGCGGCCAGTCCTCGGGCAGGTAGCCGCGACGCGCCAGCGAGGCGCTGGAGCCGTCGGCGGCCTGCATCACCTCGACGTGGCGCTTGGCCAGCGCCAGCGACAGGAAGAAGAAGCCCGCGAACGAGATCAGCCAGGGGGAGTACAGCACCTGCGCCATCTCGATGCCCAGGATCAGGCGCAGCGTGAACAGGGCGGCGATGACGGTGGTGTCGAGGAACGGCACGCTCTTGAGCCGCAGCGAATAGGTCAGCGAGATGAGCACGTAGGCGCCGACCAGGACGAGGCAGCTCCAGGCGAGCAGTGCCGCGCAGATCAGGCCGCCGCCGATCAGCCCGACCGCCACCAGCAGGCCGGTGACCGGCGACACCCGTCCGGAGGCGAACGGGCGGCGCCACTTCTTGGCGTGCAGCCGGTCGGCCTCGAGGTCGGCGATGTCGTTGAGGATGTAGGTGCCGGACGCCACCACGTTCAGGATCAGCATGGCCAGCAGCACACGCATCACCGCGTGCGGATCGCCGAACTTGTGTCCCAGCAGCAGCGGCACCACCAGCAGCGTGTTCTTGCTCCACTGGTGCAGCCGGATCGCGGCGAGCCAGTCCTTCAGGCCGGGACGCGTGCGCACGAACTCCGCCAGCACCGGCCAGCCCTTGGCGCGCACCCGCGACGCGGTGGCGCTGCTGGCGTTGACCAGCACCACCTGATCGGCCATCGCCCACACGTCGAGATCGGCCTTGCTGTCGCCGGCATAGGCGAAGCCGTCCGGGAAGCGAGCGCGCAACGACTGCCCCTTGGCGGTGCCGCGCAGGTTGGTGGCGCCGTCGCTGCCGGTGGCGGTCTCGAAGATGCCGAGATGCGCGGCGACGGCGTCAGCCACGTGCTGGTCCGACGCGGTGACCAGGTGCAGCGGCCGGCCCGCCTCCTTCTGGCCGTGCAGCCATTCCAGGAACGGCTTGCGGAACGGCAGCGCCACCGCGAGCGGCGGCATCAGGGCGACGACGTGACGCTTGAACACCGCCTTGCCCTGCCGAAGCAGGGTCAGCAGCAAGGGCGGCAGCAGCAACGGCCGCCGGAACAGCAGCTTGAGGAACTGCTCGTGCAGCACGTCGCCGGCGAGCAGGGTGCCGTCGAGGTCGACCGCCAGCGGCAAGCGCGGCGGTGCGGTCTCCTGCGTGGCGAGCACGGCTCCGTCGGGCATCCTCGATCGTCCTTTCGCCTGATTGGGTGCACTTAGATCGCGCATCCTATCACGGATCGGCGCAGACGCGCGGTGCGTCAGCTATCGGCGCAGGCGCGCCGTGCGTCAGATGTTCACGCCGCGGGCGTCGCGCAACGTTATGGCTGAGCTTGTTCGACCACGGTGCGCGGTCGTCACCCGACGCGGCGAGGCTGCCGAGCGGACGGCTGCCGGTCGCTCACGCGCTGGCCGCGGATTTTTTTTCCGGCTGCAGCGGATGTTCGGCCATCCGCTTCGTGGGTGCAATCCTGCCGAGCGGCGCGGATGTCTAGAGCTTGGACCGTCTCTCATCGCATGACGCGTGCTTCAGCGTGTTCACATCACGAAATCGTGTTCGCGCCCGTCGGGCGGTCGAAGCGGGACCGACGAGCCCGAAGATCCTTTTCTGGATTGTCACGTGTCATAAATACTCGCCCGCTACTATTGTATTTGTTAAATAAAGCTTGCTCACGAATTCGTGATATGCGTATGTTTGGCCATGGCGGGGCAGATACGTGTCCGTAAAGAGCCCCTGATTACAGCATCATTATATTGACGTTGCTATTTGACAACGTTCTATAGGGTAGGACCCGTGACATGGCCAATCTCAACCTGAGTGATTTCACCACCGTTATTGACGACGACTTTACCAAGGACAAATCGCTGAACACCAGCATCTGGGCCGAGCACTGGGGCAACCCCAACCAATACTGGTTCACCGGCACCAGCGCCGGCCTGCTGCTGTCCGGATCCGCCGCCGCCGGCTGGAATCCGGTCGGCATCGAGCAGCTCAACATCTCCAAGAGCGGCGGCGAGGGCTACGGCCTCTACTCCTTCACCGGCTATGCGGGCCAGGCCGGCCAGGGCGTCGGCATCTGCTTCCTACTGTGGCCTTCCGACAATGTCTGGCTGCCGAGCAACAAGCCCTACCAGGCCTCGGAGATGGACATCCTCGAGAGCTGGGACGGCACCAAGAACGGCTACAGCACGCTCCACTACTACCAGCCAGGCTCCAACAACAACGGCCAGGAGATCCACCAGATCAGCAACATCGACCTGACCAAGTCGCACACCTACGCGCTGAACTGGGAGGCTGGATCGCTGACCTATTACGTGGATGGCGTCGAGATCTACCAGGACACGACACACGTCCCGCTCGACTACGCGCATGGCGGGGTCAACGAGACGATGGGTGCCGAGGTCGTCAACGAGGCGTCCTACCAGACCACCTCGACGGTGCAGCTCTACATCCAGGACATCTCCTACAGCAAGCAGAACGCCGGCGGAAGCCCGACGCCTCCGGCGCCAGTCAAGCCGGCACCGAGCATCAGCCTCTCGGCACCCGGCACGGTGCAGGAGGCCAGCGTCGGCGCCGGCGTCACCGTCACCGAGACCGTCACCGCGACCGGGCTGAACAGCATCTACGAGGAGGTCCTGACCAAGACCGGCGCGGTCGAGAGCGGCTACACCGCGGTCGCCCTCAACGGCAGCGGCAGCGCCAGCTTCAGCGTCCACCTCGCGGCCAGCGGCGACACCGTCCGCGCCGTCGACAGCAGCACCGCGCCCACCGTCACCGCCAACTCTGCCGCGGTCACCATCACCGATCCGGTCGTGAGCGCCCCTACCCCCACCCCGGGCCCGACGATGTCGTTCATCCTGTCGAACATCGTCCATACCAGCGCCACGCAGGACACGATCACGGTCAGCAAGGCCACCGGGCTCAACCAGACGATCCGTGCCTACGTCGACGGGTCCTACAAGGGCGTGCTGTGGGACAACGCGCCGGACGGCAAGCCGCTGCAGGGCTTCACCATCAACGACGCCATCCTGACGGCGGGGACGCACGTGCTGAAGCTCACCCTCGACGGCTCCAACCTCAGCACCAGCTACGACTACGACAAGACCGCCGGCGGCTCGATCGCCCACGTCACCACGGCGGCCGCCGCCTCAGTCGGCCAGCTGCTGCCCCACCTGCAGTGAGCCAGCCTCGAAGGATGCCATAGCCTCGCGGTTCCAAGACGGTTGCCGGTCCGCAGGGCCGGCAACCGTCTCGGCTGCGTCGGGGTGATCCACGTAGAGCATCTGACCCGCTCCAGCGCCATGCGCCTCCGACCGCCGAAAGCCGTACCGAGGACGCCGACTTGGTGCATGATGTCGCCATCAAGACGCCGCACTTCGATCGGATCCTCCCCATGATGCACCCTGTGCGATCCACGCGCGCCGCCCGGCCGGGATCATGGCCCGGCACGCGTCAGCGCCTGCGCACCTGTCGCGTAGCGGCAGGTCGTCGTCCGCGGCCATGATGTCGCAGGCCCCGCGGAACACCCTCACCGAGGCCCGCTTCGCGCGTCTCCCGGACGCGGCCGGGGTGCCACCCGGCTGGGAGCGTCAGGAGCGCCGCGTCATGTCCTGGCCGCTGAGCTTCGCCAAGGCGCCGGGGGTGCTGGCGCCGGGCCGCAGGGTCTACGCGATCGGCGACATCCACGGCTGCTCCGAGCGGCTCAGCCTGCTGCATCGCCAGATCGCGCTGGACCTGCGCGACCGACCGGCGGACGACGTCACGCTGATCCATCTCGGCGACTATATCGATCGCGGACCGGACACCGCCGGCGTGCTCAGCCTGCTCTCGCGCGAGCCGAACTTTCCGGTGACGCGCGTCGTCAACCTGATGGGCAACCACGAGGAGATGGCGCTGCAGGCGATCGCCTTCGGCGACCAGAGGCAGGCGCAGACCTGGCTTGCCAATGGGGGCGCCGCCGCGTTGGCGAGCTGGGGCGTGCCGCGTCAAGCGCCGCTGCACGAGTGGCCGGAGTTGCTGCCACGCGAGCATCTGCGCTTCATGAGCCGGCTCTCGCTGCAGTATCGCATCGACGGCTACCTGTTCGTCCACGCCGGGGTGCGGCCGGGTGTGGCGCTCGACCAGCTCAGCCGACGCGACCTGCTCTGGATGCGCGAGCCGTTCCTGTCCTCGCACGAGGCGTTCGGCGCCGTCATCGTGCACGGCCACACGCCGGCGGCCGATCCGGTGCTGCGCGGCAACCGCATCGGCCTCGACACCGGCGCCGGCCGTGGTGGCCGCCTCACCTGCGCCGTGCTCGAGGCCGACAAGGTCGCGTTCTTCGCGGCCTGACGGCGCGCCGCACCGGCGTCACGCGTGCCGGCAGGCGGCGATGAACGGCCACCAGTAGCGTATCGCCATCATCTGGATCGTCTCCTCGGCGTGCAGCTCGCGCCCGTGCACCAGCATCGCCACCACCAGCACCACGCCGCCCAGCGCCCAGCGCCGGAAGCCGCGCGGCGGCCGCCCCGCCAGCTGCACGAACAGCACCGCGCCGAGGATGCCGACCGCACCCCCGACGAGCACGTCCGGCACCGTGTGCACGCCGAGATCCACCCGCGAGAATCCGAACAGCAGCGCCAGCAGCAGCGCCCCGAGCGCGATCAGCAGCAGGTGGCGCGTCGCCCGCGCCGCACCGTGCTCGCTCAGCAGCGCGATCAGGCCGCCATACACCACGGTGGCGCAGGCGGTGTGGCCGCTCGGGCTGCGTATGCCCAGATCGGGCAGCGCCGCGTGGCAGGCGTAGAACACGATCTTCAGCGACAGCACGACGCCGAACGTGCCCGGCACCGCCACCAGCCAGCCGATCGCGCCGCGCCACCAGCCCAGCAGCAGCAGCATGATCGCGACCGCGGCCACCAGCGGCAGCACGACCGCCT
>CAXTOC010000050.1:0-13206 GCA_964245725.1 uncultured Acetobacteraceae bacterium
CTTTATAATGCGCCTGGGGGTGTGGGGCGGGCGGCCCCTGCGGGTCAAGGGCGGAGCCCTTGGCCTGCTTGCGCAGCCCGCTAGAGCATGATCCGATCGCGTAGGCTCACGGATCAAGCTCCAGCCTGTTGTTTTGACGAGCATCCTGATCCGATCGGACGATGCTCTAGAACTGGAAATACAGGAACCGGCTCGGATCATCGAGGCCGCACAGGCCGCCGAGCAGCAGGACGCCGATCACCAGGCCCCAGCGGATCCCGGGATACCAGCGCAGCCCACGCGACGGGAACGGCCGTACCTGCTCGAGGGCGGGCGCGAAGTTGACCATGATCTGCTGGGTGTTGGGCAGCGTCCAGACGATCAGGAAGCCGACGCCGATGCGGATCCAGTCCTTCAGCTCCGAGGCGTCGTCGCTCAGGGTGATCGGCCCGTGGTGGCCGAGCAGGCCGGACGCCCAGCCGAACAGCCTGCTCGGGAGGATGATCTGCCCCGCCAGCGGGTGCATTCCGAGCAGGCCGCCGAGCATGGAGAGGGCGTCCGGCGCCGAGTTCGCCCGGAAGAAGATCTGGGCGACGAGCACGGCGAGGAAGGTGATCGCGACGCCGGGCACGATCCCGGTCCAGCGCTCGGGGGCCTTCGCCTTGCCGCGGCTCGGCCGGAACACCCTCCAGGCGTGGTTGATCGAGAGGTAGGTCGCGTGCAGCAGGCCGAAGATCAGGAACTGCAGGCCCGCCCCGTGCCAGATCCCGGCCAGGGTCATGGTGAAGAACACGGGCAGCAGGATCATGCTGGCGAAGCCGGTGGCGCTGCGCATCGCCTGGCGCGAGCTCGGCCGTCCCCTGGCGGCGCGTCGGCGGGTCACCCAGAGCGCCACCGGATTGTACAGATAGAGATTGAGGTAGCGCGTCAGCGTCATGTGCCAGCGCTGCCAGAAATCGATGATCGACCGGCTCTTGTACGGCGAGTTGAAGTTCAGCGGGAACACCACGCCGAACATCCGGGCGATGCCGATCGCCATGTCCGAATAGCCGGAGAAGTCGAAATAGAGCTGCAGCGAGTAGCTCAGCACCGCCTGCCAGGCGCCGTAGGTGCTCAGCAGGTGCGGCGCGACGAAGCCCGGATCGGCGATCCGTCCCAGCGGGTCGGCGATCACCACCTTCTTGCACAGCCCGATCACGAAGATGCTCAGCCCGACGCTGAGCCGCTCCAAGCGGAACCGGTAGGTCGCGGGGCTCCTGAATTGCGGGATCATCTCCTGGTTGTGCAGGATCGGTCCGGCGATGAGGTGGGGGAAAAACATGACGAAGACGGCATACTCGAGCGGGCCGTGCGCCCTGACCACGCCGCCGCCCAGGTCGACCAGGTAGCCGATCTGGGTGAAGGTGAAGAAGGAGATGCCCAGGGGAAGGATCAGGCCGTCGCGGCCGCCGAACGGCATCAGGTCGAGCAGCCCGAGGAACGCCAGCAGCGTGAACAGGTACTTGTAGAAGAACAGCAGCAGCAGGTTGCCGGTGACGCCGACGCTGAGCGCGGCCAGCTTCAGGCGCGGCCGCGCCGCGGCCCACCCGATCAGCTGGCCGAGCGCGTAGTTGAACGCGACGGAGCCGAGCAGCAGCGGCACGAAACGCGGGTTCCACCAGCCGTAGAACAGCACCGAGCAGCCGATCAGCCAGGCCAGCGCCAGGGCGCGCCCGAGCACCGCCGACAGGTAGTAGCCGAGCAGCGCCAGCGGCAGGAAGGCGAACATGAACTCGTAGGAGTTGAACAGCATCGACCGGACCCGGCGTCTAGCTGTGGCCGCCGGCGACGCGGCGCCCGCTCATCATCAGCCCGGCATGCTGCGACGTCTCGTAGGACCTGATGAAGTCCGCCATCTGCATGGTAGCCTGATCGGCCCCGTCCTTGGTCACGTGCACGCGCCATCCGTCGTCGATGAAGTAGCGGCCCGGCAGCGTCTGCGGCCGGTTGTCCGAGACGCCGCGATAGGCGGCCACGATCGCAGGGTAGGTCGGGTCGCAGGTCGGGACCGGTGCCACGTAGACGATGACCTCGATGCCACGACGGCGGTAGGCGTCGCGGAACTTCAGGATCTGCTCGCGGTCCGGCGGCGAGAGCTGCTTGACCGGAAGCGTGCAGTCGTCGGTGAGGTTGGGCGGCGTGGCCAGGAAGCCGCCGGGACGCAGGATGGAGAGCGGGCGCCCCGGCCGCCGTATCGCGAACCAGCCGTGCTCGGCCCGCATCTCGGCGGACGCCTTCTTCCACCAGATCGCCGACAGGCTGAACTGGCTCAGGCCCTGCTGCAGGAAGATCACCGGAAGCTGGATCAGACGGCGCGGATCGTCGGCGAAGATCGTGGCGATCTCGGCGAGGCTGCCGTGCCGGAGCGCCACCCTGGCCCCGTCGTTCCACAGATGTTCCATGTCGGTCTGGGGCTGCACCAGGGTCCAGGGGCTCACGTAGAGGACGATCAGGCTCGGCTGCCTGTTGCGCGCCAGGTAGTGGTCGAGCAGGATCCCGGGGAAGAAGACGATGCTGCCGGCCGGCATGCCCAGGTTGACCGCGCTGAGGTGAAGCCGCTGCGCGAGCAGGTTCGGTCGCGGCCCGAACACCAGCGAGGAGTCGCCGACCAGCACGATGTTGGCCGTCTGGTCATGCAGGGCGAACTTGAAGCAGTCCGTCGGGTTCCAGTACACCCGGCTGTACTTGCAGTACAGCGTGTTCGACCTGATCGCGAGATACGGCCCGCCGAGGACGAGCAGGCTGAACAGCGCGGCCGCGACCAGGAAGCGGGCATGCCCGTGTTTCATGGAGATGACCTTTTCCGTCGCCTGGCCCGGCGGTCCCGTGTTCAGCGGTGCTGTCTTGGCCGCTGCCGCTTCTAATCCTAAGGCTCGTGCGGATACAGCGGTGACGTCTTGGCGCCGGGCGGCGGTCCGGCCCGTCGCGGCATCGCCTCTGTCCCGGTCCCGCCGCCGCGCGGTCAGGTGGCGTGCAGATCCTGCTGCTTGACGATCAGCCCCGCCGGACGCGGCGCCTCCGCCGGAGCGGGATTGAGCACGGTCCTGCGCTCGCCGCCGCGCAGCATGACGCGCCGCTTGCCCGGCCCGCAGGAGAGCGTCTCCCTGGTGAAGCCGCACGCGTAGGCATGGCGCCAGCGCAACCCCAGCAGCCGCGTCGTGTGCTTCGGGATCACCGCCACGATGGGCAGCGCGATCGCCTCGATCAGGAGGCGCCTGAAGAACTCCCGTTGCACCAGCGCCTGCTGCCCGAGCAGGCGACGCGTGTGCACGGTGGACGCACCCTGCCAGTATAGCCGTGCCAGCAGCCACTCGACGTTGAGCCGCCCGGCCTGGATCGAGTGATGCACCACGATCCGGGAATCGTAGATCGCCGAGTACCCGGCATCCTGCAGGCGCCAGGCCAGCTGCACGTCCTCGTCGGACTGCAGCACCAGGCCGAGCCGACCCAGCGCCTCGGCGAAGCCGCCATGCCGCAGCATGACGTCGCGGTGCAGGATCATGTTGACGCCGTAAGGCTCGAGCTTGGCCGGCAGCGCGTCGGTCCGGTAGTCGCCGGCACCCTCGTGCTCGATGATCGACAGCACGCCGCGCAGCGAGTGCGGCCACCATCGCGGCAGCGGACGTTCCCACACCGGAAGCACCCTGCCGCCCAGCACCGCCGGACGGCCGTCCTGCTCGACGAGGACGCGCTGGATCTGCTCGATCCAGTCGGGTGCGGCCATCGCGTCGTCGTCGATGTAGGCGACGTAGTCGCCGGTGGCGGCGCGCGCGCCCGCGTTGCGCGCGAGGCTCACCCCGGCGCGCTCCAGGCGAAGCAGACGCGCGTTCTCGACCTGCTCGACGAGGCGCTTCAGCTCGGCGTGCGCGGCGGGCGGCGAGCCGCTATCGACCAGAATGACCTCGAACGCGTCTTGGCCCACGGTCTGACGCGCGAGCGACTCCAGGCAGCTGCGGACATAATGCGGGCGGTCATGACTGCACAGGATGACCGAGAGTCTCGGCAGCGTCGGCACTGCGGATGGGTTCCTGGTCATGGAGTCTCGATCCCCCGGATGAGCGTTGCACACCGACTAGCTGCAGTTTATCCGTCCGTCCGCTCCCGATATGGGTACATTCTGTAACGAAGCCGTTGTTGACACGAAACGCTTCCGACCGCCGGAGGAGAGCCGGTCGTCGCAGGTCGCGATCCGGGCCGACGGGTGGAGAGGCATTGGATGGTGTTCATGTGGCCACCGGATCCGCAACGCATGAACGAGCCGCCGGGGCGGCGATCAGAATGATCGTGTCATGTGCGTTATCCGGCGGATCGGCGGCCGGCAGAGCCACCCGGATTCTCACCGGGCTCCGGGCGAATGGCAGATTGTTAGCCGGTACCGCTCGACCCCGCAAGTCCAATCGTTCGCCTGACGATGAATTTGAACGTCCCGCGCGGCCGCGGCGTCCACCCGGCGACCATCATGTCCCGCTGCGTCGCCTCAGCCACGGCCGGGTGCGGGGTAGGCCGGCAGCAGGGGCGGCGCCGGCGGCAGCGCCGGGCCGGCGTGCGGCGGCCGGCCCAGCTTGTCCATCAGCATGCCGACTGCCGTTTCGAGCTGGCGGTCGTGGCCGGCCATCAGCTCGCCGGGGCTGTTCTCGACCACGACGTCCGGGTCGACGCCGTGGTTCTCGATCACCCAGCGCGAGTCGAGGCCGTACAGCGCGTCCTCCGGCACCGTCACGTAGCCGCCGTCGAGCAGGCTCCATTCGCCGCGTATGCCGCGCACCCCGCCCCAGCTGCGCATGCCGAGCAGCGGACCGAGCCCGTACTTGCGGAAATAGTATGGGAAGATGTCGCCGTCGGAGGCGGAGAACTGGTTCAGCAGGCAGATCTTGGGGCCGTCGATCAGCTGCTGCGGGATGGTCATGGCGGTGCGCTCGCGGTTGGTCGACATGCCGACCAGCACCCGTCGCAGGCGCTCGAGCACGATCTGGTCGATGAAGCCGCCGCCGTTGAAGCGGTCGTCGACGATCAGCGCCTGACGATCCACCTGCGGGTAGAACTGGCGCACGAACTGCTCCATGCCCAGCGATTCCATGTTCGACAGGTAGACGTAGGCGATACGGCCGCCCGACAGCCGGTCGACCAGCGCGCGGTTATGGTCGATCCAGTCCTGCTCGCGCAGCGACATCTCGCTGCGGACCGGATCGACGCTGACGTCGCGCGCAGCACCGGTCGCGGTGCCCGACACCGTCAGCGTCACCGGGCCCTGGACGTCGACGAACAGGCTGTAGGGATCGGCGGGAGCGGCCAGCGCCTGCCCGTTCACCGCGAGCAGGAAATCGCCGTCATGCAGGTTGAGCCCCGGCGCGTTCAGCGGACCGCGGTAGCCGTCGCGCGAGTCGTCGCCGCGATAGATGCGGGCGAAGCGGTAGCGGCCCGACGCGCGGTCGAGGGCGAAATCGACGCCGAGCAGGGCGGTCGGCGCCGAAGGCGTCGGATCCTGGTCGTCGCCGCCGCTGACATAGGTGTGCGAGTTGCCGAGCTCGCCCTGCACCTGCCCGATCAGGTAGTTGAGGTCCTCGCGCGATCCGAGCAGCGGCAGCAGCTTGGCGTAGGAATCGTGCACCGCCTGCCAGTTCACGCCGTTGGTCTTCTCGCTGAAGAACAGGTCCCGCTCCAGCCGCCAGGCATTGTCGAACATCTCCGACCACTCCGCCGTCGGCAGCACCCGCATGCTCATCGCCTCGAGGCGCAGCATGTGGCGCTCGCCGCCGCCGGCCTTGGTCTCGGCGATGCCGTACGCGGCAGCCTGCTTGAACAGCACGTGGCTGCCGTCGGCCGACAGGCTGTAGCTGTCCAGCCCGTCGAGGATGATCTCGTCCTTGCGCTTGTCGACGTCGTAGGCGTGCAGCGCCGGCTTCTCGCCCGGCAGGGTGCCCTCGATCATCTGCGGCGGCGTCGTCTGGTAGAACACCCGATCGCCCTGTGGACCACCCCGCGCATCGAGGGCGGCGAAGTCGTTCGCCGGGATCGGCAGCGGCGTCACCCGGTCCATCAGCCCGTCGAGATCGATGGGGCGCGGCTTCGAGGCGCCGGGCTTCCAGGCACCCGGCTCGCCGTCGTGCTCCTTCTTGTCGGCCTCCCACACACCCTCGTCCGAGCGCGGCGCGAACGGCCCGGCCTGGTCGTGCGTCAGGGTGGCGACGTAGATGCCGCTCTGCTTGACCGTGGCGACGTTGAACTCGCTCTCCGAGAAGGTCGGGTTCTGATGGCGGGTCGAGAGGAAGTAGAGGCTCCTGCCGTCGGGCGAGAAGGTCGGCGACTGGTCGTTGTCGTCCGGCCGGCTGACCAGCGTGGCGTGGCCGCCGACCACGTCGTAGAGGTAGATGCCGCGCTGCTGGTTCGGGCGCAGGACGCTGTAGGCGAGCCACCTGCCGTCGGGCGACCAGCTCTGGTCGTGGATCTCGCGATACGGGTCCTGCGCCACCTGCCGCGGCGGCGAGCCGTCGAGGCCGGCGATCCACAGCCGGTGGCCGTTGTCGGCGAAGGCGAGCCTGCTGCCGTCGGGCGACCAGAGCGGCGTGTAGAAGAAGCCGGTCGGGAAGTGTGTCAGGACGCGTTCCGCGCCCCCCGCCGACGGCCGGACGGCGATCTGCTGCTCGCCGGAGCCGTCGGTGCTGTAGGCGACCAGCTTGCCGTCGGGCGACCAGCTGGGATGGTCCTCGTCGGCGTTGCTGGTGCGGGTCAGGTCGCGGATCGCGCCGTGCTCGGCGGGCACCGTGAAGATGTCGCCGCGGGCGGAGAACAGCGCCCGCTTGCCGTTCGGCGACAGCGCGTAGTCGACCTGCTGGGCGGTGTCGGTGTCGCGTATGGCGTCGCGCACGTGCACCGTGCGCGGCCCGGTGCGGGTGCCGTCGTCGGGCACCCGCACGTCGAGCCGGTGCAGCGTCTCCGACGGCAGGTCCAGCACGTACAGGTAGCCGCCCTGCTGGAAGGTGATGGCCCCGCCCGGCCCGGCATCGCCCAGCGAGGGGAAGTCGATGTCGTAGTCGGTGAAGTGGGTGACCTGGCGGAACTGCTTGCTGTCCAGGTCATAGCACCAGATGTTGGCGCGCCGGTTGCTGTCGCGATCCGACAGGAAATAGATCTTCCGCCCGGCCCACATCGGCGAGGTGTCGGTGCCGCGCCAGTCGGTGATCCGGGTCAGGGCGTGGCTGTCGAAGTCGTACGTGTAGACGTCCTGCGCCAGGCCGCCGTCATAGCGCTTCCAGGTGCGGAAGTCGCGGAAGATGCGGGTGTAGGCGATCGAGTGGCCGTCCGGCCCGTAGCTGATGAAGCCGGCGCGGTCGAGCGGCAGCTGCGTCGCCAGCCCCCCCGACACCGGCACCATGAACGGCAGCGAGATCCAGCTGTTCCAGGCGCGGGCGCGCGAGAGGAAGACGACGTCGCGCGAGTCCGGGGTCCAGGTCACCACCATGTTGTCCGGGCCCCAGCGGGTCGGCGCGCGCGGCACGATGTCGGAGTGCGAAGTCAGCCGGCGCGCCGGACCGCCGGCGGCGGGAATGACGTAGACATCCTGGTTGCCCTGGTAGTGCGCGGTGAAGGCGATCCAGCGGCCGTCCGGCGAGTAGCGCGGCATCAGGTCCTGGCCGGCATCCGCGGTCAGCCGGCGCGCCGTGCCGCCGGCGCGGTCGACCACCCAGAGATTGCCGTGCGCCACGAACGCGACCTGGTCGCCGTGCTGGGTCGGGAAGCGCATCAGCGCCCGGCCGTCCTGGCGCCGGGCCGCCTCGATCTGCGGCGTCTGGGCCGTCGCCGCAGCGGTCAGCAACAGGGAGGCCGCAGCGGCCTCGAGGATGGATCGTCTCATCATGCACTCCAGTCCGGCGCATTCTAGGAAGAACGCGCGCGCAGGCCAGACGAGCCCGGCCGAAAGCTGCCAAAAAGGGGCCTTGCCGGCCGCCGGCACGCTCGCTAGGCGGAGGGCGGATCAGCATCCGCGATCCATCGCCACGGGACCCCACCGCATGACGCCGCACCTGAAGCGCCTCGAGAACGAGAGCATCCTGATCCTGCGCGAGGTCGCGGCCGAGTCGCGCAACCCGGTCATGCTGTACTCGATCGGCAAGGACTCCGCGGTGATGCTGCACCTGGCGATGAAGGCGTTCTACCCGGGCAGGCCGCCGTTCCCGCTGCTGCACGTCGACACCACCTGGAAGTTCCGCGACATGATCCGCTTCCGCGACGAGACCGCGGCCAGGCTGGGGATGACGCTGCTGGTGCACACCAACGAGGAGGGCCGCGACCAGGGCATCAACCCGTTCGACCACGGCTCGTCGTACTACACGCACGTGATGAAGACCGAGGCGCTGAAGCAGGCGCTGACCCGGCACGGCTTCGACGCCGCGTTCGGCGGCGCGCGTCGCGACGAGGAGAAGAGCCGGGCCAAGGAGCGCATCCTGTCGTTCCGCGACGCCGCGCACGGCTGGGATCCGAAGAACCAGCGCCCGGAGCTGTGGAACCTCTACAACACGCGGGTGCAGCCGGGCGAGACGATGCGCGCCTTCCCGCTCTCGAACTGGACCGAGCTCGACGTGTGGCGGTACATCCTGGCCGAGCGGGTCGCGATCGTGCCGCTCTACCTCGCCGCCCCGCGCCCGGTGGTGAGGCGCGACGGGATGCTGATCATGGTCGACGACGCGCGCATGCGGCTGCGGCCGGGCGAGACGCCGGAGACCCGGATGATCCGGTTCCGCACGCTCGGCTGCTATCCGCTGACCGGCGCCGTCGAGTCCGAGGCCGACGGGCTGGAGGCGGTCATCGCCGAGATGATGGTCTCGCGCACCTCGGAGCGGCAGGGCCGGGCGATCGACCACGACGAGGCCGGCTCGATGGAGAAGAAGAAGCGGGAGGGATATTTCTGATGCCGGCCGACGTCGTCTCGCCCCCGTCACCTCCCTCCGGTTCCGGCACGCTGCTGCGCTTCCTGACCTGCGGCAGCGTCGATGACGGCAAGTCCACCCTGATCGGGCGCCTGCTCTACGACACCAAGCGCATCCTGCAGGACCAGATGACGGCGCTGGAGAAGGACAGCGCGCGCTTCGGCACCACCGGCGGCGACCTCGATCTCGCGCTGCTGGTCGACGGGCTGGAGGCGGAGCGCGCGCAGGGCATCACCATCGACGTCGCCTACCGCTTCTTCGCCACCGAGCGGCGCGCCTTCATCGTCGCCGACACCCCCGGCCACGAGCAGTACACCCGCAACATGGCCACCGGCGCCTCCACCGCCGACCTCGCCGTGCTGCTGGTCGACGCGCGGCACGGCATCATGACGCAGACCCGGCGGCACGCCTTCATCGCCAACCTGCTCGGCGTGCGCCACCTGGTGCTGGCGGTGAACAAGATCGACCTGGTCGGCTTTGACCGCGAGAGGTTCCGCGAGGTGTCGGCCGCGTTCGAGGCGATGGCGGCGGGGTTCGGCTTCGCCAGCCAGCGCGCGATCCCGATCTCGGCGCGATACGGCGACAACGTCACCGCGGCCAGCGCCAAGCTGGGCTGGTACGAGGGGCCGACGCTGCTGGCGCACCTGGAGCAGGTCGAGACCGGCACGGTGGATCACGCCGCACCGTTCCGCATGCCGGTGCAGTGGATCAGCCGGCCGGACCCCGATTTCCGCGGCTTCGCCGGCACCGTCGCCGGCGGCGCCGTGCATCCCGGCGACGGCGTCGTGGTCGCGGGATCGGGGCGGCTGAGCACGGTGCGCCGGATCGTCAGCCACGACGGCGACCTGCCGCGCGCGGTCAGCGGCGACGCGGTCACGCTGACGCTGTCGGACGAGGTCGACATCTCGCGCGGCGACGTGCTGGCCGCACCGGACGCGCGGCCGGAGGTGTCGGACCAGCTCGCCGCGCACATCGTCTGGATGGACGAGGCGCCGCTGCTGCCCGGACGATCCTACCTGCTCAAGATCGGCACCCGCACGGTGAGCGCCTCGGTCAGCGCGCTCAAGCACAAGGTCGACATCAACAGCTTCGAGCACCTCGCCGCGCGCGAGCTCAGGCTCAACGAGATCGGCGCCTGCAACCTGTCGCTGAGTGCGGCCGTCGCGTTCGAGCCGTACGCGCAGAACCGCACCATGGGCGCGTTCATCCTGATCGACCGGCTGAACAACCGCACCGCCGGCGCCGGCATGATCGAGTTCGGGCTGCGCCGCGCCACCAACATCCACCGCCAGGCGACCAGCGTGAGCAAGCAGGGCCGCGCCGCGCTCAACGCGCAGCAGCCGGCGCTGCTCTGGTTCACCGGCCTGTCCGGCTCGGGCAAGTCGAGCGTCTCCAACCTGGTCGAGGCGGCGCTGCACGCGCAGGGGCACCGCACCTACCTGCTCGACGGCGACAACGTCCGGCACGGGCTGAGCCGCGACCTCGGCTTCAGCGACGCCGACCGGGTGGAGAACATCCGCCGCGTCGGCGAGGTGGCCAAGCTGTTCGTCGATGCCGGCATGATCGTGCTGGCCTCGTTCATCTCGCCGTTCCGCGCCGAGCGGCGGATGGTGCGCGACATGCTCGAGCCGGGAGAGTTCATCGAGGTGTTCGTCGACACGCCGCTGGAGCTGTGCAAGACGCGCGACCCGAAGGGGCTGTACCGCAAGGCGATGGCGGGGGAGATCCGCCACTTCACCGGCATCGACTCGCCGTACGAGGCGCCGGAACAACCCGAGCTGCTGCTGGAAGGTGCGAGCGCCTCGGCGCAGTCGATGGCCGAGCGCGTGCTCGACCTGCTGCGCGTGCGCGGCATCATCGGCATCCCCACGGCAGACCCCGACGCTTGAGGCCGCCCGCTCCGGCAGCCGCCACCGTTGGCGGGCTGAAGCGCTCGCTCGACCTGCCGATGGTGTTCTGCCTGGCACTCAAGCAGGTGATCGGCGGCGGCGTGGTGGTGCTGACCGGCACCGCGATCGGCCTGGCCGGGGCGGGTGCCGGCCTCGCCTACCTGCTCGCCTGCGCGGTGGTGCTGCTGGTGAGCCTGCCCTACGCCGTGCTGGGGGCGGCGGTGCCGGCCACCGGCAGCCTGTATCGCTGGCCGGCGCGCTTCATCGGGCCGGCCGCCGGCTTCCTCGGGTTCTGGATGGTGCTCGGCACCCACGTGAGCCTCGCCGCCTACGCCGCGACCTTCGGGGCGACGCTGCACGCGCTGCTGCCGGTGGTGCCGGCGCGGCCGGCGGGGCTCGCGGCACTCGGCCTGGTGCTGACGCTCAACCTGCTCGGCACCGCGGTCTCGGCCCGCGTCGGCATCGCGATCACGCTCGCGGTGGCGCTGGCGCTGGTCGGTCTCGCGGTCGCGGGCCTGCCCGAGATCGAGCCGCGGCGCCTCGCCGAGCTGCTGCCGCATGGCTGGCACGGCCTGCTCGCCGCCGCCGCGTTGCTGACCTTCCCGATCAGCGGCGCCACCCTGGTCTCGGAGCTCGGCGGCGAGATGCGCCGGCCGGCCCGCGACATCCCGCTGGCGATCCTGGGTGCCACGGCGCTCGCCGCCCTGCTCTACGTTGCGGTCACGCTGGTGGCGGCGGGGCTGCCGCAGGCTCGCCTGTCTGGGCCGCGCACGCTGGATGCGGTGGCGCAAGCGGTGATGCGCCCCGGCGGCTTCCTGCTGTTCGGCCTCGGCACCGGCATCGTCAGCATGCTCGGCATCATGAACGCGCACATGCTCTGGGGCAGCCGCAGCGTGCTCATGGTGTGCCGCGACGGCTGGCTGCCGACCCGGTTCGGCCGGCCCAACCGCGCAGGCGCCCCGGCCTGGCCGCTGCTGCTGCTGGCGGCGATCGGAGCGACGCCGGTGCTGGCCGGCTTCGACGTCACCACCATCATCCGGATCAGCGCGCTGGGCGCCGCGGGCTCGGCGATTCTCTCGGTCGCCTGCGCGCCGCTGCATGCGCGCCGCGACCCGGTGGCCTACGCCGCCTCGCCGCTGCCCGTCCCCTATCCTGCCCTGCTGGCGGCGTCGCTGGCCGCGATCGCCTCGCAGCTCGCGAGCATCGCGGTGCTGCTGGGCGACCTGCCGCTCCGGCTGACCCTGCTCTGGCTCGGCTGGCTGGCGCTGGGCATCGCGATCATCTCGCTGCGCCGCCGCCTGGTGACCCCGGCGCCAGCCTGAGGCCGTCGGCGGCTCGCATGCTCCGGCCCGATGCGAGGCACGCCCGCGCTACCTGGGTTGTGCGAGGACCGTCTCACCGTCCGGGCCCATCTTGATGGTCGGGCCCTTCAGGAAGCTGGTCGGAGGTCTTGCCCGATCGCTGGTGGTGGGCGCCACGGTGGCGCTCCAGGTCACGAAGTGCTGGCTCGGGTCGTCCACCCACTGCGTCGAGGTGCCGGGGCCGGCGACCTGCCTGCCGCGGCACAGCCTTCGCCTGACGGTCACGACGAACCTGTCGTCCTTCTCCCGCTCACCGTTGATGACCGGCGGCGTCGGTGCGACCCCGTTCTCGTCGGGCGGAAAAGGCAGGTAGTACACCCTGTAGTCACAGGCGCTCATCGGGGGCTCCCCGACCTGTCGAATGGCCGGGGAAGCCGCAGCGGCGGCCGTGAAGAAGGCGACGGTGAGGGAGATCATGCGAGACCTTGCCGGGAGCTGGCGCGAGACGTCTCTATAATGAGACCCAGCGTCGGCGCGTGCCAGCTTAATCGATCCGGATCAGCACGCTTCGCTCTCCGGGGCGATCGACATCAGGCTGGCGTTGCCGCCGGCCGCCGCGGTGTTGACGCTGAGGCTGCGCTCGCGCAGCAGGAACTCCAGCGGGTAGTCCTCGCCCTGCTCGATCCGGCGCGACGACAGCGCGAACACGGTGACGATCGGGCCCTCGCGCTGCGACAGGCGCACGGAGAAGTCGCGCAGCGCCTCGCCCTCGCCCTCGAACAGCGCCAGCGCGACCGCCCCCTCGGCCGACGCGTCGGCGTCGCGCCAGTGTGGGGCGAGCGCGTCCGGAAGCGCCTTGAGGAACGACGCGAACCGCGACGCCTGCTCGATCACGGCGACGTTGCCGGTGGCGAACAGGGCGGCCAGCTGCAGCGCCAGCCCGTCGCGGGTGCAAGCCCGGCACAGCGCGGCGCCGGCCGGACGCAGGCTGTAGCTGTTGCGCTCTCCCACCGGTCCGACCAGCACCAGCTCGGCGGCCAGCGGGCTGCGCCGCTTCGCCGAGCACCTCGAGGC
>CAXTOC010000051.1:0-13185 GCA_964245725.1 uncultured Acetobacteraceae bacterium
GCCTGGAACGCCACCCCGTCCTTCATGCGGCCGGATGCCGGGCTGATCCTCGGCATCGGAGCGGCCGCGGCGTCGCCCGGGGTGCCGTCGCTCGGGCCGCCGTCACCCGGACCAGCGTGGCTGCCCTGGCTGTCGGTGGTGCTGGCGCTGCTGCTGGCGAGCTTCGACCTGTCGCGCGGCCATCTGCCCGGCCGGCTGCGTCGGCTCGCCGACGGCGCCACCGCGCTGCCGCTGCGTGGGCTGCAGGCTCTCCATAGCGGCCTGGTCGGCGACTACGCGATGTGGATCGTGGTCGGGCTGGCGCTGTTCAGCGCGGCCTTCGCGCTCGGCTGAGCGGCCGGCTCAGCCGCGCGCGGCGTGGCCCCGGTTCACCAGCATGGCGGCGCCGCAGCCCAGCCCGAACGCCACCCCGACGGTCGCGACCGGACGTCGACGCCCGCGCACGGCCACCTGCTCCAGCACGGACTCCACCGCGCCCACGGCGTCGATCGCGACCGGGATCAGGCTCAGATCCACGAAGCGCTTCAGCGCCGAGGGCGGCGGCCGCCGCTCGAGCATGTAGCCCCGGTCGACCATGGCATGGCAACTCCCCGCGTCTGCCGTGCGACGCCAACATGCCGAACCGGCACGAGTTGCCGCCGCGGACGCAACCGGCCGATCTCGGCGGCCTTGTGGCTGTACGCGGCAACCTGTGCGGAGCGCATGCATGGCACCCAAACCCTCGTTCGAGCCGTACACGCTTCCGTCCGGCGGCTGGGGATCGGCGAAGTCGGTCGTCCAGATCCTGTCGCGCGAGGGCGTCGTCGGCAGCGGCAGCCTGGCGCTGATGCGGCAGAACAAGGTGGACGGGTTCCAGTGCATCAGCTGCGCCTGGGTCAAGCCGGCCAAGCCGCTGCCGTTCGAGTTCTGCGAGAACGGCGTCAAGGCGACCGCCTGGGACCTCACCAGCCGCCGCTGCACCCCGGCCTTCCTCGCCGAGCACACCGTGACCGAGCTGCTGGACTGGGACGAGTACCAGCTCGAGCAGGCCGGACGCCTGACCCACCCGGTGCGCTACGACGCCGACAGCGACACCTACCGGCCGGTGTCGTGGGAGAGCGCCTTCGAGGAGATCGGGCGCGAGCTGCGCGCGATCGACGATCCGCGCAGCGTGGTGCTCTACAGCTCCGGCCGCACCTCGAACGAGGCGAGCTACCTGTACGCCATGTTCGCGCGGCTGTACGGCAACAACAACCTGCCGGACAGCTCCAACATGTGCCACGAGACCACCTCGGTGGCGCTGCCGGAGAGCATCGGGGTGCCGGTGGGCACGGTCACGCTCGACGATTTCGCCCACACCGAGTGCATCCTGTTCTTCGGCCAGAACCCGGGCAGCAACAGCCCGCGCATGCTGCATCCGCTGCAGGAGGCGAGCCGGCGCGGCGTGCCGATCATCACCTACAACCCGCTGCGCGAGCGCGGCCTGGAGTGGTTCCTCAACCCGCAATCGCCGGCCGAGATGCTGACCCGCCGCGACACCCGCATCAGCTCGCGCTACCACCAGGTCAAGACCGGCGGCGACCTGGCGGCGCTGACCGGCATCTGCAAGGCGGTGGCGGCGCTCGACGAGGCGGCGCGCGCCGAGGGGCGGGAGCCGGTGATCGACCACGGCTTCATCGGCGAGCACACGCACGGCTTCGACCGCTTCGTCGCCTGGCTGGCGACGCAGGCGTGGGACGAGCTGGAGCGGCGCTCGGGGCTGCCGCGCGCCGAACTGGAGTCGACCGCGACCACCTATGCCGGCGCGGGCCCCACGATGGCGATCTACGGCATGGGCCTGACCCAGCACGCGGCCGGGGTCGAGACCATACAGATGCTGGTCAACCTGCTGCTGCTGCGCGGCAACATCGGCAGGAAGGGTGCGGGCATCTGCCCGGTGCGCGGCCACTCCAACGTGCAGGGGCAGCGTACCGTCGGCATCTCCGAGAAGCCGGAGCTGATCCCGATGGACCGGCTCGCCGAGCAGTACGGCTTCGAGCCGCCGCGCGAGACCGGGCTGAACACGGTGGAGACCTGCGAGGCCATCCTGCAGGACAAGATCCGCGGCTTCATCATGCTGGGCGGCAACTTCGTCCGCGCCATCCCCGACCACGGCCGGATGGAGGTCCCCTGGCGGCGGATGCGCCTGACCGTGAACATCGCGACCAAGCTCAACCGCAGCCACCTGGTGCCCGGCGCCGTGAGCTATGTGCTCCCGGTGAAGAGCCGGATCGAGGTCGACAAGCAGTCCGGCCGGCCGCAGGCGCTGTCGATGGAGGACAGCACCTCGTGCGTCCACGGCTCGCGCGGGATACGCGCGCCGGCCTCGAAGCACCTGCTCAGCGAGGTCGAGATCGTGGTGCGCATGGCCAAGGCGTCGCTGCGGCCGAACCCCAAGGTGCCGTGGGACGGCTGGCTCGCCGACTACAGCCGGATCCGCGCCTCTATCGCCGAGACCTATCCCGAGATCTTCCACGACTACGAGCGGCGCATGTGGGAGCCGGGCGGCTTCCACCGGCCGCTGCCGGCGCGCGAGCGGGTGTGGAAGACCAAGACCGGGCGCGCCAACATCATCACGCCGAAGGGCCTCGACGAGGACCTGGACATGCCGCAGACCGGCCACGACGTGATGCGGCTGATGACGCTGCGCAGCAACGACCAGTTCAACACCACCGTCTACGGCTACAGCGACCGCTTTCGCGGCATCAACGGCACCCGCATGGTGGTGCTGATGAACCGCGACGACATCGAGCGGCTGGGGCTGCGCGAGGGCGAGCACGTCAGGCTCGCCACCGTCGCGCGCGACGGCATCGACCGCCACCTGGACGGGTTGCGGGTGACGCCGTACGACGTCCCGGTCGGCTGCATCGGCGCCTACTACCCGGAGGCCAACGTGCTGCTCCCGGTCTGGCACTACGCGCTCGGCAGCAAGGTGCCGGCCGCGAAGTCGATTCCGGTCACCGTGCACCGGCACGGCGATGCGGACGCGCGCCAGCGGCCGGGCTGAGACATCGGCAGGATGCGGGAGAAGGACAGGAAAGGGCGCAGCGCTTGACCCGCTGGGGCCGAAGGCCCGAGACCCCGATCAACAAGTGAAGGATTTCGGGGGTTTCGCGCTAGATCATCGCCGCGATCGCCTCCGCCAGGGTCGCGGTGCAGAACTGCGCGGAGAACCGCTCCGCCCGGCGCCGGATCGTCTCGCGGTCGAACTGGTGCAGGCGTCGCTGGAAGCGGCGCAGCCCGTCGGCGATGCCAGCCGACGAGACGTCGTGCAGCAGCAGGCCGGTCACGCCGTCCTCGATCACCTCGGGTATGCCGCCGGTGCGGGTGCCGATCGAGGGCAGGCCGGTGGCGGCGGCCTCGGCATACACCATGCCGAACCCCTCCACGTCGACGTCGCCGGGGCTCGGCCGCACCGCCATCACGAAGCCGTCGCTGCGCCCGAACTCCTCGATGATCGCCTCGGTCCCGACCGCGCCGAGGAAGCGCACCCGGTCCAGGATGTCGAGCTGGGCCGCCAGTGCGCGAAGGCGCGGCAGGTCGTCGCCGTCCCCGATCACCGTGTAGCTGAGCTCGACCTCGTCCTTCAGGGCCGCCACCGCCTCGAGGACGCCGTCGATGTTCTTGCGCTCGGCGTCCCTCGCCAGGCGTGAGACGGTCACCAGGCGCAGCCGCGGGCTGGTGCCCGGATCGGTCGGCCGGAAGAAGTCCGCGCGCATGCCCGGCGGCACCACCGTGATCCGCTCCGCCGGCACGCCGTACAGCCGCGCGCACAGGCCGCGCGAGAACGCGCTGTTGGCGAACATCCAGCGCGCACCGTGCAGGCCGGCACCGATCCGACGCATCCGCCACCGCCGCACCACGCCCTCGCCGCCGAGCCTGCGCACGAGGCGGATCCGACGGTCGGGATGCGGATGCCACGGCCGGGTGAAGTCGTTGCCGTGCACGTAGGCGAACAGCGGCGCCGAGAGGCCGAGGCTGTAGGGCGCCAAGCCGGCATTGAGGGTGATCCAGGCATCAACCGTGTCGCGCTCGAGCTCGCGCAGGTCGGAGCGGAGCTGCCAGTCCATGACCGGCCTGACGCTGACGTCGTGGCTGGCGACCTCGATCTCGGCACCGCGCGAGGTATAGACGCAGACCCGATGATCACGTGCCAGGTTGTCGACCAGTCCGCGCGCGTGCTCCTGCATCCCGCCGTGACCGGGCGGGAACTCCGAGGCGATCACGCCGATCCGCATTGTGCGGCATGCGACGCGCCGCACCGGGCTCGCCTCGCGACCGAAGTCGCAGGCTGCATCGCCAGTCCTTGCCGATCTGTCCGATCCGTCCGCGACGACGTTAAGCATCCGTAAGAATTAGGATGTGGTTCGCGATCAGGCAACAGTGCTGGTGGATGCGATGATCCATTGTGCTCTGTGAAACTTTGCAGGATCGGGAAACGTCCACAAAACGCAGCAACGTCCAGGAAAATGGATGACGCACGCTGTGGACATCGCAAGATCAGGACACTCCCGCCCATGCCGGTCACGGAACGGATTTGGAATCCTCCTCAAATGGGATAGCGTCTGATCGGACCGATGCGGGAGGGAACCGGCACGGCCACGGAGGAGACCGCCTTGTCGGGTGTTCCTGCTTCAGTCTCGACGGCGTTCCAGGAAGCGGATCCTTCCGAGCGCGCGACGATCCTCGGGGAGATGGCAAACCACCGGGCCGCCGCCATCTACGATGCCCGCCGCGTGGAGCCCGGATGGCGGACGCAGCCGCCGCGCCGGGTGAGCTCGCTCGACAGGGCTGTCCTGTTCGTGATGGCCAAGGACGAGGCGGACATCATCGGGCAGAACCTCGCCCACCACCACGCGCTGGGCTTCCGCCGCTTCTTCGTGCTCGACAACGCCAGCACCGACGGGACCGCCGAGGTCGTCGCCGCGTTCCGCGCCGCGCACGACGACGCCAGCGTGTTCTACGCCTACGACTTCGTCACCGGGCACTACCAGGCGGCGAAGATGAAGGCGCTCGATGCCTTCATGCAGTCCTACCTGCACTATGAGGATGCGCAGCCGGAATGGCTGTTCTTCGTCGACGCCGACGAGTTCATCACCTGCGGCTCGGTCGAGCACGAGCGGAGCATCGAGCGCTTCAACCAGGTCCTGGACGACGCCTCGAAGAACCTTCTGGTGTTCCACTGGGTGCAGTGCGCGAGTGCGGAGGTGATCCGCAGCCTGCCCGAGCGGCACGACCTGTTCGAGGCATTTCCGCATAGCTGGCCGCGCATGAGGGCGCAGGTTCCGAAGGTCGCCTACCGAATCGGCAGGGGCCTGTCGCCGATACAGGGAAACCACAGCGTCACCGCCTTTCCCTACGACCTGTCGACGGTCGCGGTGATGGCGGAGGTCGATTTCTACCTGTTCCACTTCCCCAACCGCACCGTGGACCAGCTGCGCAAGAAGGTCCTCAACGCGAACACCGCCCTGAGCGCCACCAAGGATCGCGACGGCCTGAGCGGCACCGCCAGCCACTGGCGGGTCTATTACGGCTGGTACCGCGAGCACGGCGACCCAGCACTCGAGCGGATCCTGGTGGAGCATATCCGGGGCTGCACGACGGACTGATCTGCCGGATCCCGCGGGTTGCCCGATCTGGTGTCGTTACGATATAGACCGCGATGATAGCCTGTTGATGCTGACGAGCGGTGGCCAAAGCATGCCGGACATCCTACGCGCCGCCTTGGCCGGAAGGGCGCAGCCGACGCTGACGGAGATATTCTCGCACGGCACGCGGCTTCTATCCGGGGTTCCCGACGGACCGCACCTGCGCCTCATGGTGGCAGGCTCCGCCACGACGGACCTCATCGCGCGCGCGATCGCGGTGGGTTGCGCCGCCGAAGCGGTGCCGGCCGCGATCCGCCAGGCGCCGTTCGCGGCCTGGCGGCAGGAGGCGCTGGACCCGGCCTCGTCGCTGCACCGGTTCCCCCCCGACATCGTCGTCCTGGTCACGGACTGGCGCGACGGCGTCACCCCCCTGCCGCTCGACGCGACCCAGGCGCAAGTCGATGAGGCGATCGCCGTGAAGGTCGCGACCTTCACGGCCGCATGGAACGCGATCGCTGGCACCGGCGCACGCGTGATCCAGCATCTGCCGCCCTCGCCCCCGTTCCAGCTCGCCGGGATCGCCGAGCTCCGGCTTCCCGCTGCTCCGCACAGGCAGATCGAGGCGTTCCGCCGTGCGCTGCTGGAGGCCGGCCCAGGCGTCGTCTTCCTCGACACCGCGGCTCTTTCGGCCGATGCGCGCAGCTGGTTCGCCGCCAAGCTGCCGTTCGCGCCCGACATGCTGGGCCGCTACGTGTCGCGGTTCCGCGCAGCACTTCGCTCGGCGACCGGGCGCGCCAAGAAGGTCCTGGTACTGGACCTGGACAACACGCTGTGGGGCGGCGTGATCGGCGATGACGGGGTGGAGGGTCTGAAGCTCGGCCCGGAGACGTCGGCTGGGGAGGCCTTCGCCGCCTTCCAGACCTACGCGAAGTCGCTGGCGGCACGCGGCTTCGTGCTGGCGGCGTGCAGCAAGAACGATCCCGTGATCGCCGCCTCCGGCTTCGACCATCCGCATTCGGTGCTCGCCCGATCGGACTTCGCCGCCTTCGAGTGCTCCTGGTCCGACAAGGCGGGCGGCCTGCGCCGAATCGCGGAGACGCTCAATCTCGGCCTGGACTCGATGGTGTTCGCCGACGACAACCCGGGCGAGTGCGCCCTGGTGCGCCAGGAGCTGCCGCAGGTGACGGTGGTCGAGCTCGGCGCCGATCCGGCGGGCTTCATCAGGCGTCTCGACGAAGGGCACTGGTTCGACCTGCAGCAGTTCGGCGACGCCGATTTCGGCCGCGGCGCCGCCTACCAGGCGCGTGCGCAGGCGCACGCGGAACGCGCGGACGGCGTCGACCTGCAGGGCTTTCTCTCCGGGCTGTGCATGCGCGGTCGCGTGTTCCCGGCGGATGACGGCTCGCTCGCCCGCATCGCGCAGCTCGAGAGCAAGACCAACCAGTTCAACCTCACCACCCGTCGCTACGACGAGACAAGGATCCGCGATTTCGCCGCGCGACGGGATGCGCTGGTCCTGGCCGCGACGCTGTCGGACAAGTTCGGCGATCACGGACTGGTCTCCAGCCTGATCGCGGTCGCCGACGATGATGCGCTCGTCATCGAGAGCTGGCTGATGAGCTGTCGCGTGTTCTCCCGCACGCTGGAGCAGTTCGTGATGCGTGCGCTGGTCGAGTGGACGCGGGCACGGGGGCTGGCGCGGATCGTCGGCCGCTACGCCGCCTCGCCGAAGAACAGCGTGGTCGCCGACCTGTTTCCGAGGCTGGGCTTCAGCGCGCTCGAGCTGGAGCGCCTCGGCGACCGGCACCAGGGGGGGCAGCACGAGGGAGAGCAGCTCTGGGAGCGTCCCGTGGCAGCGCCTGCGGCGGATCTGGAAACGCACGTCGCCGCGGCTTGAGGAAGGATCGGACATGGAACAGGAAGCCATTCTCACCCGGGTCAAGACCGTCGTGCACGAGACGTTCGGCGCACCGGCCGAAGCCCTCTCCGGCCGCACCACCGCGCGGGACGTCCCCGGCTGGGATTCGATCGGCCACCTCGTGTTCATCAACGGGATCGAGAGCGCCTTCGATGTCGCGCTGCCGATGGAGGCTTCGCTCAGCACGCCCGACCTGGACAGCCTCGCCCGGCTGATCGAGCGGTCCCTGCCACGCTGACGGAGCCGATCGTGCAGCCCGGCAGCGCGGACGCCGCGAGCAGGCCGCTGGTGCTGGTGCACGCGAACTGGCAGGCGGTGCCGCTCGTCATGCTGCTGCGCAAGACGCCGATGCTCGGCCGCGCCGTCGAGATTCGCCAGTTCGACGGCCACGAGCCGCTCGGGCAGATCCTGCGCTCCGATCGGATCGACCGAGCGCGTCTGGTGGCGGTCTGGCAGCAGGTCACCACCTTCTGGCTCAAGGAGGAGTGGGCGACGCCGGTCGATCTCCCGGCCGGCGTGGAACTGGTGCGCTTCCCCTATCTCGAGGCTCGTTGCGTCTGGCCGCTCGCCGGCTCCGACCCGCGCAACCAGGCGGAGGATCTGTATCCGGACGGGCGCTACGGGTTCAGCGATCATCATGCTGCAGCACTTTCGGACAGCGCAGCAGGCGACGACGATCTCTACGCGGAGTATCTCGCGCGCTCGGATGCGGCGCTGTGCGATCTGGATGCCGCGCTGATCGGCGACCTGGCGATGATGGCGACGCGCGACGCGCTCTGCGACATACGCTTCACCCTGTTCTTCATCGACGGGTTCCGTCGCGCAAAGCTGCTGCATGCGCCCGCGAGTCCGACCGGTGTCAGCTACCGGTGGCTGGCGATGCGGCTCGCCGAGCGGCTGGCGCTCCGCGCAGGCCTCGATCCGGCTGCGGCCGCCGCCGCGGTGGCGCGGCAGGCGCACGGCCTGGACGGCATCTCCCAGCATCAGTTTCCGGTGCATCCCGGCGTCGTCGCGCATCTCGGCCTGAAATGGTGCGACCCCGAGACCCCCTTCCGGTTCGGCGGCTCGCTGTGGACGCACCGCGAGGGCATCGTGCGGTCGATACGCTGGCTGGACTGGGCGCCATGAGCCGGCGCGCGCGGGCGGCCCGCGCCGGCGCTGTCCGTGACCGGGAGAGGCATCCTTGAAGGCCACCATCCTGCTCTACGCCAACTGCCAGGGCGACCAGATGCACGGCCTCACCGTCCGGGTCCACGCGTTGCGCGAGGATTTCGTGCTCGACCGCATCTTCCTGGGCTCGCTCGGCGAGTTCATGGAAAGGCACGGCAGGGCAGATGCCGAGGCGCGGTTGCGCACGGTGCGCGTGGTCTGGGAGCAGAGCAGCCAAGCCAGCGCGGAAGAGCGGGTCGCGCTGCGGGCGCTGGTGCCGAACGGGACGCGATGGATACGCTTTCCCGCCCTGACCTGCTCGGCGCTGTGGCCATTCGGCGCCAGCGACACGCGTCCGGGAGGCGGCGACCTCTACCCCTACAGCGACATCCTGGCGGCGAGGCTCTGGCGCGAGATGGGCGGCGGCGAGGGCCGGCTCGACGACGTCTCCGACGACACGATCTTCGAGCGCTACATGACGCTGAGCGCCAAGATGATGCCCGACCTCAACCGGGTCCTGGAACGCGACCTGCTGCAGTGGCAGCAGCGGGACAGCGACAGCGACATCGCGATGACCGGCTTCCTCGCCGAGCGCCTGCGCAGTGAGCGGCTGTTCTACACCGTGGGTCGCGGAAGCTCGCTGCCCACGGCCGAGATCCTGCGCCGTCTGGTGTCGGATACGGTCGACGACGCGTCGGTGCGGAAGGCCGCGGTCGCCGAGCTCGACCGCCTTGGCCAGGGCCATCTTGGCAACGACTCGATCTCGGTTCCGGTGCACCCGCTGGTCGCGCAGCGGCTCGGGCTGTCGTGGTACCAGCCGCACGCCCTGTACACCTGGAGCGGGCACAGCTGGGACCTGCGGGAATGGATCACCCGCTGCGTCCGCCTCTCCGACTACAACTGAGCGCGCAGCGCAGTCCTATCGCGCCTTCGATGCCGCGCCGACGCGGAACAGCTCCCAGGCGAGCACGCTGCTCCGGTTGCAGACCAGGACGCCGTCGGAGTTCGCCGAGACGTAGTGCTCGCCGTGGCGCAAGGCGAAGCGGCCCTGAGGATCGCCTTCCACGACGAAATGCGCGACCTCGCGCGCAGCAGGATCCGTGGGCTCGGCGATGATCAGGCGTCCGGCTCGATCCGGCGCGACGAAAACGGGGATGCTGTTCGAGGCGAGGAAGATCGATGCCTTGTCCTGGTCGAAGCGAAGCCGCAACGGCATCAGCACGCCGTCGCTGACCAGCGCATCGGACGTGTCGGCGTGTGCGCAGCATCCGCGGGCAACGTCGTATACCATGATCGTGCCGTGATGGGTGCGGATCCTCGAGTATTTACGCGCGATCAGCGACAGCAGCAGCCCGTGCCTGATCCTGTCGCTGTCGCCGCGGACGTGGCGCTGCAGGACGTGGAGCAAGGCGGCCGCTTCCTCCGACCGGGATCCGGCCAGCAACGCGGCCGTCACCGAGTAGGCCAGCTTCAGGCCGATCTCCCCGTATTGCGCGTCGCGATCGATCCTGTGCCGGAGGATCCTGCCGACGATCCAGGGACGGGATGCGGAGGCTCGCTCCAGCACGATCGTGGCCCTCAGGAAATGTGGCCTGCGGATGCGGTTCACCAGCCTGCGCACGCTGTCGCCAGACGAGCGTCTGCACGATGCGATCAACGACAGCAGGTTGGCGGTTCCTGCCAGGATCGACGTCACATGATGATCCGACGCGTGCATGTCGATGACGGTGACGGCGACCCCGTTCTCGATGATCCGGTTCCTGTGCCAGACGTCGCGCGCGTGATCGGGATCGCAGAACAGGAATATGCGTCCCGACGCGTCGCCAGCGCGTATGCCCATCGCGGTCATCGCGACTTCAAAATAGGCCGCATATCCGGAATCTGCTTCGCCGCATTCGGCGGGATCGATGGACCATTGCGGGCACAGGGCCAGCACCTCGGTCGCCGCCAGCCGCCGGGAGAACTTGATCGCGGCGTAGCCGCCCATCGAGCCGCCGTAGACGATGCGGGTCTGGTAGCGCGCCAACCGCGGTGCGGCCGCCTGTATCGCCGCCTCGACGTTGCGGGCCGGAAACCAGTTCGGCCGCTTCGCCACGAGCCCCAGGCAGCTGATCCTGCTTTTGGCGACCGGCGTGTCGGCGAAGAACCGGTCCCCCTCGGCGCGGCTGATCAGGTCACTGAACGTGATGAGCAGGAAGTCGGTCTCGCCGGCGCACCAGATGGCGCGGAGCTGATCGTCCTCGTAAAGGATCTCGCGCACGCTTGCCGGTCCTCCGCGCCGCACGGCGCCGTCGTGCGAGCCCCCCAGGCCGATCCGGGGAGATCCCGGGTCTCGGCGCCAGGATGGCGGGCATCCGTCATGCGGTTCGCACGATCCTCTCTACTGGATCTGGCCCGAGAGGAGAAAGATGTTGGGGCCGTCCATCAGGACACGGGCGCTGGCGAAGTTGCCGGCGGTCTTGCTGGCGCCGTTGAGCGAGCGCATCGTCACGCCGCTGGCCGCCGAGAACGAGATCGGCTGCGCGTTGACCTCGTCGACGTCGATCTTGCAGCCGAGCGGAAGTCCGGTCGGGATCGTGATGGTCACGGCGGTCGAGGCGGCCGGCTCGATGGTCGTTCCGCAGTCGCCGGCGACGACCGTGTAGGCGGTCGCGGCGGGTGCGGAGATGACCGATCCCGCCGCCTGCACGGTCCCGGCCTGGAAGCTGCCCTGCACCGAGCCGTTGCCGGTGATCGACAGGCCGGTGCCGGTGTACTTCCCGGTCATGTCGAGGCCGGCCAGGATCACCGGCTGCATGGTCCCGGGCTGCAGCGGTCCGGTCTGGATGTCGACGCAATAGTCCCGCACGCTGGTCATTGGGCAGTCGAGCGCGCGGTGCCAGCCGCCGCCGGCGCTGACGGAGGTGCCGCCCGGCAGCAGCACCACGCTGTTCGGGGTGTTGCCGAGATCGTCGATATGCAGTCCGGTCTTGCTGCCCTCGACACTGTTCCAGACGTTGTCGATCCCGCTGTCGTTCATCAGCTCGATCTCGGCACCGGCCCACGTGACGTTCTGGCCCGGCATGACGCTGTCGGTCTCGTGATAGCCCCACATGGTGCCGCGATGCACGGTTACCGCCATCGTCTGCTTCACCTCCTCGGCGACCATGCCGCATCCGGCTCTGGATCCGTCGTTGGTGCAGTTGACGTTGAGCTGGTCGACCAGCACGGCCTGGCCCTGCAGGCTGGGCATCAGGCCCTGGTAGACCGCCTGCGAGATGTTCTCCGTGGTCGCCACCGGATTGCGGTAGCCGGCGAAGAGGCTCATGTCTGAGCTGGCGGCGAAGCCTTCGTCGGCCACGTCGATGGTCTGCGAGCCGGGCACGAAACTGACCGATGCGCCGAGCTCGAAGGAGACGCCGTCGTAGGTGGTGATGCCGCTGGCCAGGAAGTAGGTCCCGGACGGGACGAAGATGCGCCCCCCCGGGCCGCCGTTCTGCGGCGCCGTGAAGAAGGCCGCGTTCTGGAATGCCGGGGCATCGTCCTGTGCCGCGATACCGACCTGGGTGCCGGCGGGCACCGCAGCGTTCCAGCTGCTGGAGAGGTATACCGGATACGAGGTGTAGCTGAAGCCGATGGGCGAGCCCGAGGCCACGTCGCTGGACACGTTCGCGCTCAGATAGATCAGGGTGCCGCCGCCGGCCGGATAGGTGGTGCCGACCACGGTGGTGCCGCCGGCGATCCCGCCGCCAGAGACGGCGGCGCCCTTCGGCACCGCGAAGTTCGCCGAGAAGGCGAGCTGGTTCGACAGGCCGGACATGTTCGCCAGGGCCTGCTCCTCCGCATCGGTCTGGGTCAGCGCGCTCGTCGTCTCCGACAGGCTGGTCGTGGCCGCTGCGCCGATGCCGGTGATGCTGGTGCCGGCGGGAAGGCTGGGAGACGTGACCAGCGCGCCGGGGGTCAGCTGGGCGATCAGCACCGCCCACATCATGTGGTCGGTCGTCGCCTGGCTGCGCAGGATGCCGACGATGGCGGCCCCGCCGACGTGACTTCCCTGGGTGGCGAAATCGGCGACGGCGGGACGTTCGCCGGCACGCGCGGCCAGCGTCCTGCGGTTGGCTGCACCGGGTGCGGCCGGCAGCATGATGGTCTGGCTGGCATCGCCGCCGCCGCTCTGCACGGCGGCCGCCGCGGTGGCGGCGATCGCGGCCTCTACCGCGGTGGCGCGCGCCTTTTCCTGCGCCGCCGCCGTGCCTCCCGGTGCCGCGGCGAGCAGCGCCTGCAGCTGCGCTGCCGTGAGCCCGTCGGCTCGCGCCGATCCGCACGGGACGCAGGCGATCACGCCGGCGAGCAGGCTAGTCAGCAGGGCACTGGGCAGGGCAGCCTGGACGCGCATGGCCTCTCCGGAACGGACCGAGGGCGCATCCTACGTTGTCCCGAACCGGCCTGCGTTCGAATTACGCCGCGCACGACCTGCGGCGCAGCCTGAGGTTGTAGCGTGCCGCCGCCGCCGCGGCGTATGCTCCGGGTGCC
>CAXTOC010000052.1:0-13168 GCA_964245725.1 uncultured Acetobacteraceae bacterium
CACCGATCTGCCGGCGGCGGTGCTCGCCGTGATGCCGACGCTGCGCGCGGCCGACGGCAGCCGGGTCCGGCGGATCGGCGCCCTGAGCTTCGAGCCGGTGGTGCCCGCGACGGCGCGTGCGGTTTTCCACATCGGCTTTCCACGGTAACGATTTCGAGATGTATAGCATCCACCATAGGGGTGTGCGGTGATCGAAGGCATCCTATGTAGGATGAGTTCGAGCGGCGGCAGCGCTGCTTCGACCCGCTGAGCGCAGCCGTCGATGTGCCGGCAGAGGCGGTGCGGACAAGCCTACCCTGAAGGGCCCCGCGCGAGTGGGGGATCATAGGATACGATGAGCAATTTCGGCAGGAACTTGGCGCTCTGGGTCATCATCGCGGTGATGCTGGTTCTGCTGTTCAACGTGTTTCAGCCGGGCAGCGGCCAGCACGCCTCGCAACAGCTCGCCTACTCGGACTTCGTCGGCGACGTGAACGCCGGGCGTGTGCGCTCGGTCGTCATCCAGCAGCACAACGTCAACGGCACGCTGACCGACGGTACCAGCTTCGAGACCTACCTGCCCGAGGATCCCAACCTGGTCTCGCGCCTGACCGAGAAGGGCGTGGAGGTGGTGGCCAAGCCGGAGGACAGCGACGTCAACCCGCTGCTGCGCTACCTGCTGCAGTGGCTGCCGATGCTGCTGCTGATCGGCGCCTGGTTTTTCGTGATGCGCCAGATGCAGTCCGGTGGCGGCCGCGCCATGGGCTTCGGCAAGTCGCGCGCCCGCATGCTGACCGAGAAGCAGGGCCGCATCACCTTCGACGACGTGGCCGGCATCGACGAAGCCAAGGGCGAGCTGCAGGAGGTCGTCGAGTTCCTCAAGGACCCGCAGAAGTTCCAGCGCCTGGGCGGCAAGATCCCCAAGGGCGTGCTGCTGATCGGTCCGCCCGGCACCGGCAAGACGCTGCTGGCGCGCGCCATCGCCGGCGAGGCCAACGTGCCGTTCTTCACCATCTCCGGCTCCGACTTCGTCGAGATGTTCGTGGGCGTCGGCGCGTCGCGGGTCCGCGACATGTTCGAGCAGGGCAAGAAGAGCGCGCCCTGCATCATCTTCATCGACGAGATCGACGCGGTCGGCCGCCATCGCGGCGCCGGCCTCGGCGGCGGCAACGACGAGCGCGAGCAGACGCTGAACCAGATGCTGGTCGAGATGGACGGCTTCGAGAGCAACGAGGGGGTGATCCTGATCGCGGCGACCAACCGCCCTGACGTGCTCGATCCGGCGCTGCTGCGTCCTGGCCGTTTCGACCGCCAGGTGGTGGTGCCGAACCCCGACGTGAACGGCCGCGAGAAGATCCTGCGGGTGCACATGCGCAAGGTGCCGCTGGCGAGCGACGTCGAGCCCAAGGTGATCGCGCGCGGTACCCCCGGCTTCTCCGGTGCGGACCTCGCCAACCTGGTCAACGAGGCGGCGCTGCTCGCGGCGCGTCTCGGCAAGCGCACCGTGGCGATGCTCGAGTTCGAGAACGCCAAGGACAAGGTGATGATGGGTGCGGAGCGCCGCTCGCTGGTGATGAGCGAGGAGGAGAAGCGCCTGACCGCCTACCACGAGGGCGGCCATGCGCTCTGCGCGCTGTACGAGCCCGAGAGCGATCCGCTGCACAAGGTCACCATCATCCCGCGCGGCCGTGCGCTGGGCGTCACCTTCAGCCTGCCCGAGAACGACCGCCTGTCGGAGAGTCGCGCCTACCTCAAGGCGATGCTGGTCAAGATCATGGGCGGCCGCGTCGCCGAGGAGATCATCCTCGGTCCGGAGAAGGTCACCGGCGGAGCCTCGGGCGACATCAAGCAGGCGACCCGGGTTGCGCGCATGATGGTCACCGAACTCGGCATGAGCGACAAGCTCGGCATGATCGCCTACGGCGACAACAGCCAGGAGGTGTTCCTCGGCCACTCGGTGACGCAGAACAAGAACGTCTCCGAGACCACGGCGCGCGAGATCGAGGCCGAGGTCAAGGCGATGATCGACGCCGGCTACACCCGTGCCAAGGAGATCCTGGTCGAGCATATCGAGGAGCTGCACATGCTCGCCAACGGTCTGCTCGAGTACGAGACCCTGTCCGGTTCCGAGGTGCGTCAGATCCTGCGCGGCGAGAAGGTGACGCGCGCCGTGGTCGACGACCCGATGCCCGACAACCGTCGTGCCTCGGTGCCGAGCACCGGCGGCTTCCGTCCCGATCCCGCGCCGCCCGCCGGTGGCCTGGACCCCGCCCCTCAGCCGACCTGATCGGGGTCTGGGGCCTGCGGCCCCAGCGGGTCGAGGGCGGAGCCCTCGCCTGACGTGATCGAGCCACTGGGCCTCCTGTACGGCGAGGCGGCCACGGATGCCGTGCGGTGCGGCCTCGCCTGTTCCCTCCAGGGCGGCCCCGCCGCCTTCACGCTGGTCCGCCTGCTCGACGAGCCCGACCAGCCGCTCCGCGCCGTCGCGACGATCGATCCCGACCGGCTGCGGTGCCTGAGGGCGGCGCCGTCATCGGCCGGACTGCCGGGCGACCCCATGGTCATGGGCATCCTCAACGTCACGCCCGACAGCTTCAGCGACGGCGGCCGCCACTTCCGGCTCTCGACCGCCATCGCAGCCGGCCGGGCGATGATCGAGGCCGGTGCTGGGATCGTGGATATCGGCGGCGAGAGCACCCGTCCCGGCGCCGAGCCGGTCGATCCCGACGAGGAGCAGGCACGTATCCTGCCGGTGCTCGCCGGACTGCGCGGGCAGGGCGCATCGATCTCGATCGACACCCGCAACGGATCGACCATGCGCGCCGCCCTGGACGGTGGTGCCGACCTGATCAACGACGTCTCGGCGCTGTCGCACGATCCCGACGCGGCGTCGCTGCTGGCCATGCGCCGCTGTCCCGTGGTGCTGATGCACATGCGCGGCACGCCGGCGACGATGGCCGGACTGGCGCGCTACGACGACGTCGCCGTCGAGGTGGTGCGCGAGCTCGAGCAGCGCATCGCCGGGGCGGTGGCCGCCGGCATCGCCCGGTCGCGCATCTTCGTCGATCCCGGCATCGGCTTCGCCAAGACAGGCACGCACAGCCTGGAGCTGCTGCGGCGGCTGCCGATCCTGGCCAATCTCGGCTGCCGCGTCGTGCTCGGCACCTCGCGCAAGCGCTTCCTCGGAGAGGCTGCCGGCACGCGCGACCCGGCGCAGCGCGATCCGGGCACGATCGTCTCCAGCCTGCCTGGCTTGTGCTTGCCAGGTTGTATACTGAGGGTTCATACTGTACCTCAGGTTGTGCAGGCGCTGCGGGTCTGGCAGGCGCTGTGCGGCTGAGCTAGGTGTAGAGGACGTGCAGGCATGCCCTGGAGCCGAGATGAACACGAGCAGGAAACTCTTCGGCACCGACGGCATACGCGGCACCGCCAACACCGACCCGATGACGGTCGAGATCGCGCAGCGGCTGGGCCAGGCGGCGGGGCTGCGCTTCACCCGCGGCAACCATCGCCACCGGGTCGTCGTCGGCAAGGACACGCGGTTGTCGGGCTACATGATCGAGTGCGCGCTGGTCTCGGGGTTCCTCGCCTCCGGCATGGACGTGACCCTGGTGGGACCGCTGCCGACGCCGGCGATCGCCATGCTCACGCGCAGCCTGCGCGCCGATCTCGGCGTGATGATCTCCGCCTCGCACAACCCGTTCGAGGATAACGGCATCAAGCTGTTCGGCCCGGACGGGTTCAAGCTGTCGGACGAGGCCGAGGCCGAGATCGAGGCGCTGATGCGCACCGACCTGAGCGGCCGCCTGGCGGCGCCGGATGCGATCGGCCGCGCCTCGCGGCTGAACGATGCCGCCGGCCGCTACGTGGAGAGTGCGAAATCCTCGTTCACCCGCGGCCGGCGCCTGGACGGGCTGCGCATCGTCATCGACTGCGCGCACGGTGCCGCCTATCGCGTGGCGCCGACCGCGCTGTGGGAGCTCGGTGCGGAGGTGGTGCAGATCGGCTGCGCGCCGGACGGTCTGAACATCAATCGCGGCTGCGGCTCCACCAACCCCGCCGCGCTGAGTGCGGCGGTGCTGCAGCATCGCGCCGATCTCGGCATCGCGCTGGACGGCGACGCCGACCGGCTGGTGATCGCCGACGAGCGTGGCCGGCTGATCGACGGCGACCAGATCCTGGCCCTGATCGCCGGCTCCTGGTGCGACAGCGGCCGGCTGGCGGGCGGCGGCGTCGTGGCCACGGTGATGTCCAACATGGGCCTCGAGCGCCTGCTGGCCGGCAGGGGCCTGTCGCTGCAGCGCACCGCCGTCGGCGACCGCTACGTGGTCGAGCGCATGCGCGAGGTCGGGATGAATCTCGGCGGCGAGCAGTCCGGCCACATGGTGCTGTCCGACTTCGCCACCACCGGCGACGGGCTGGTCGCCGCCCTGCAGGTGCTCTCGGTGCTGGTCGAGCGCGGGCGGCCAGCGAGCGAGGTCTGCCGCATGTTCGAGCCGTTCCCGCAGAAGCTGCGCAACGAGCGCTTCCGCGGCGTCTCGCCGCTGCGCGATGCCGGCGTGATGGAGGCGCGCCGCTGGGCGGAGGACCTGCTCGGCAGTTCGGGCCGGCTGCTGCTGCGCGAGAGCGGCACCGAGCCGCTGGTGCGGGTGATGGCCGAGGCGGAGGACGCGGCACTGGTCGATCAGGTCGTCGAGGGGCTGTGCAGCGCGATACGACGCGTCTCGCTGGCCGCCTGAAGCGATGCCCTCGGTGACGCGCGGCGCGTCGGGTCGGGTGCTGGTGATCGCGGGCAGCGACTCCGGCGGGGGCGCGGGCATCCAGGCCGATATCAAGACCGTCACCGCGCTCGGCGGCTACGCCGCCACCGCGATCACCGCGATCACGGCGCAGGACACGCACGGGGTGCACGGCGTGCTGCCGGTGCCGGCGGCGTTCGTGGGCATGCAGATCGACTGCGTGCTGGGCGATATCGGCGCCGACGCCTTCAAGACCGGCATGCTCGACCGGGCGGAGATCATCACGCTGGTGGCCGAGCGCATCGCGGCGAGGCCCGAGCTGCCGTTCGTGCTCGATCCGGTGATGGTGGCCAAGGGCGGCGCCAGGCTGATGCAGCAGGACGCACTCGGCAGCCTCAAGCGCAGCCTGCTGCCGCACGCGACCCTGCTGACCCCGAACCTGCCCGAGGCGGAGATCCTGGCCGGCTTCGCCATCCACAACCTCGACGAGATGCGCGCCGCGGCGGAGCAGCTGCTCACGCTGGGGGTTCCGGCGGTGCTGCTCAAGGGTGGTCATCTGCCCGGCGCGGAGGTGTTCGACCTGCTGGCGACCGAGCACGGGGTCGAGACGTTCCGGGCCGCGCGGATCGACAGCCGGCACACCCACGGCACCGGCTGCACGCTGGCCAGCGCGATCGCCACCGGGCTGGCGCAGGGGATGGGCCTGCGCGACGCGGTGCTGCGGGCGCGCGGCTACCTGCGTCGCGCGATGCAGCAGGCCCCCGGTCATGGCGGCGGCCACGGCCCGCTCAACCACGGCGTGACGCTGGATCCGGCGCTGCTGGAGGCATGATCCGGCGCATCCTGCTCAGGCTGCTGGCGGGGTTGCTAGCGGGGCTGCTGCTGGCCGGCTGCGACGGCGGCGCGCCGGTCTGCCGGGTGGAGAAGCTAGCCGACCTGCCGCTCCTCGCCGGCCGGAGGATCCCGGCGGTGGAGGCCAGCCTGGACGGCGAGAAGGTCGCGCTGTTCATCGATACCGGTGCCGCGTTGTCGATCATCACCAGGAGTGCGGCCGACCGGTTCGGCCTCTCCGGCGGTGCCGGTGGCGCAAGCATGATGCTGCGCGGTATCGGCGGCACGGTGTTCGCGCAGATGGCGACCATCCACCGCCTGGGCCTGGGCCAAGGCATCGCCCGCGAAATCAGCATGCCGATCGCGGGGGAACTGGGCGGACCGGTCGAGGGCCTGCCGGTGCTCGGCCTGTTCGGCGCCGACTTCCTGTCGAACTACGACGTGGACATCGACGTGCCCGGGCATCACTTCGCGATGTACGCGCTGCGCGGCTGCGGTCATGCGATCCAGCCGGTCGACGAACCATATTTCGAGGTGCCGTTCCGGCTCGACGCGACCAAGATCGAGCTCGACCTGAAGCTCAACGGCGTGCCGGTCACGGGCTTCCTCGATACCGGCGCCACGCGCACGCTGATCACCCCCGACGAGGCGAGGCGCGCCGGGGTGACGAGGCAGACGCTGTCGCTGGACCGCGGCGGACACATGGTCGGCATCGACGCCAGTCCGCTGCAGGCGCGGCTGCACCGTTTCGGCAGCCTGGAGATCGGCGCCGAGCGGATGAACAACTTCCCGTTCGTGGTCGCCGACGCCGATATCGACGAGATGATCCTGGGCGACGACTTCCTGCACTTCAACCGGGTCTGGATCTCCTACCCGGAGCAGCGAGTGTTCATCCAGCCGGCGATGCGCGACCCGATGGTGCACCGAGCCGAGTGAGCGGCGCCGGACGGTTCAGGTCGTGGCGAGCGCTTCCTCGCCTTCGACGACCGCGGCCACCGCATGCACCACGGAGGCGACGCGCACCGCGGCCTGCACCTGCTCCATGGTCAGGCCATGGTCGCGCAGCACCTTCTCGTGGCTCTCGATGCACATGCCGCATCCGTTCACCGCCGAGACCGCGAGCGACCACAGCTCGAAATCGGCCTTCTCGACGCCTGGCCGGCCGATCACGTTCATGCGCAGGCGCGCCGGCATGTTGGCGTAGTCGCCGCCGGCCAGGTGCACGAAGCGGTAATAGACGTTGTTCATCGCCATGATCGCGGCGGCGGCCTTGGCGGCGGTGAGCGCCTCGGGGCTGAGCTTCGGGCCGAACTCGGCCAGGATCGCACGGGTGACTGCGGCGTTGCGCGAGGCCAGGGCGGAGACGATGAAGGTGCCCGCGAGCTGCTGCGGCGTCAGCAGCGTCTCGCTGGCGAGCGAGCCCAGATTGAGCTTCAGGTCCTTGGCGTATTCCGGAATCCAGCTCTTGATCGTCTCGATCGACATGACAGACCCTCGTGGTAGTGGGTGAACGAACTACCCGCCGCTTCGGCGTCGGGCGGCGTGACCTCAGGCGGCAGGCTTCAGGTGATCCTCGCCCTGGCTCCAGTTGCACGGGCACAGCTCGTCGCTCTGCAGCGCGTCGAGCACGCGCAGCACCTCCTGCGGATTGCGGCCGACCGAGAGGTCGTTGACGCTGGCGAAGCGGATGATGCCCTGCGGATCGACCAGGAAGGTGGCCCGCATGGCCACGCCCTCGTTGCGGTCGAGCACGCCGAGTGCGGTGCTGAGCTCGCGCTTGCCGTCGGCGAGCATCGGGATCTCGAGCCCGCGCAGCTCGTCGTGATTCAGACGCCAGTTCAGGTGCACGAACTCGCTGTCGATCGACACGCCGTAGACCACGGTGTCGCGGTCGGCGAACTCGCCGCTCAGCTTGCCGAAGGCGACGATCTCGGTCGGGCAGACGAAGGTGAAGTCCTTCGGCCAGAAGAACACCAGCTTCCACTTGCCGGCGTCGCTGGCGTCGCTGATCTCGGTGAACGCGCTCCTCAGCTCGAGCCCGGCCGGCCCGCCCTTGACCGCCTTGAGGGTGAAGCTCGGGAAATGGTCGCCGATCGTCAGCATGCGGGGAAGCCTTTCGCAGGTGCGGGAATGGTCGCCGGACCGCGCGGTGCAGCCGTCCCGATCTTAATAGGGTGCAGTGCAGCATTTTCCCATCGCCGCTGTCGCCTTCGTGACCGCGCACGATCCTGCGCCTACCGCACCACCGGCAGGGTGATCGTGCTGCTGTCCTGGACGTGGATCTCGGCACTCTGGTAATCGGCCGGACGGGCGAGGAAGATGTTGTCGACGTAGCGCTGCGGGTTGCGGTCGTAGAGCGGGAACCAGCTCGACTGGATCTGCACCATGATGCGGTGGCCGGGCAGGAACACGTGGTTGGTGGTCGGCAGCGTCATCTGCCAGGGCAGCATGCGGTTGGGCATCAGCGGCTTGGGGTCGCTGAAGCTCTCGCGGTAGCGGCCGCGCAGGATGTCGGCGCTGACCATCAGCTCGTAGCCGCCGAGCGCCGGCTCGCGGCCGTCGATGTCGGGATACAGGTCGATCAGCTTGACCACGAGGTCGCCGTCGGTGCCGCTGGTCGAGAGGTCGATATGGGCGACCGGCTGGCCGCTGACGCGCAGCGGCGCCGTCAGCGGCGGCGAGGTGTATTCCAGCACGTCGGGACGTGCCGATACGGCGCGCTGGTCGCTGGCGAGCCAGCCCTGCCAGACCTGCCGGCCGGCATCGCCGGACAGGTGCACCGGCCGCGGCAGGAACGGCACCGGGTTGGCCGGGTCGGAGACGTAGGCGCGGTAGCCGGGCGCTGCGCCGGCGGGCGGCGAGAAGCCGAGCTGGCCCTGGGGACCGAGATGCAGCGCCGTCGGCTGCACCGGGCCGGGCCAGACGGCGCGCCGCTCCCAGCGATTGATCCCGGTGACGAAGTCGATCACCGGCGCCGTGACCGGCGCGTTGTCGCCCTTCAGCGCGCGGTCGAGGAACGGCTTGAGGATGCGGCTGCGGAAGGCGGCGGCGGTGTCGGAGCCGAAGCGGATCGCGCCGATCGCGCTGCCGTCGAGGCGTTCCTGATGGTGGAACCACGGCCCGATCACCAGGTGCAGCATGCCGGTGCGATCCTGCGGCTGCAGCGCCTTGTAGACCGCGATGTTGCCGTAGATGTCCTCCTGGTCCCACAGGCTGTGCACCAGCATGGTGGGCACGCTCAGAGGCGTGGTCTGGCCCTGGCGGGCCAGCAGCCGGTCGATCGCCTGGCCCTGCCAGAAGCCGTCATAGGCGGGATGCGCCAGCAGCTTGGTGAAGAAGCCGAGCTGGTCGAGCCCGCGCGAGCGGCCCAGCGCGCCGGCGGAGCCGGCCTGCATCAGCTCGGTGTACTCGTCGTAGGCGCTGGACCACCATCTCAGGTCGCTGCCGCGCGTCGCTTCCTGCTCGTAGATGTAGCCGAGCGTGCCGGTGCGGAACGCGCCCTGGTGGAACCAGTCGTCGCCCATCCAGCCATCCACCATGGCGTTGATCGGCACCGCGGCCTTCAGCGCCGGATGCGGGTGGAACAGCGCCATCAGCGCGGTGAAGCCGTCATAGGAGATGCCGAGGATGCCGACCCGGCCGTTGCTCTCCGGGGTGTGCTTGACCAGCCAGTCGATGGTGTCCCAGGCGTCGGTCGACTCGTCGACGCCGGTCGGGTTGAGCGGCCCGGCGAGCGGCCGGGTCATGACGTAGTCGCCCTCCGAGCCGTACTTGCCGCGCACGTCCTGCAGCACGCGGATGTAGCCGTCGCGCGCCACCAGCTCGTCGACGACGTCGCCGTCGCCCAGCACTTCGGACAGCGTGTCGCCGGGGTGCTCGGCGAAGCGCGACACCGCGCCGTAGGGCGTGCGGGTCAGCAGGATCGGGGCGTTGCGGGCGCCGCGCGGGATCAGGATCACGGTCCGCAGCTTCACCCCGTCGCGCATCGGGATCATCACGCTGCGCTGGATGAAGTCGAACCCGGCGTCCTGCGGCACGAACTGCGTCGGCATCTCGCTCGGCAGGGTGGCTGCGGTCGGCGCCGCCGCGGGCGGGGAAGCGGAGGGAGGAGCAGGCTGGGAGGCGCCCAGCTGGGGAGCGCCCGGCTGGGGAGCGCCAGGCTGGGGAGCGCTCGGCCGGGGACCGCCAGGCTGGGGCGCAACGGCCTGTGGTGCGGGCTGTGAGGCGGCGGCGGAAGGCGCCGCGGCAGGCGGCGGCGCGGGGGCTGCGGCGCAGAGCAGGAGCGAGGCTGCCGTGATGAGCGTCGCCGTCTTGTTCATGCCGAACTCCCTGGTGCATCACGGCGAGGGCATTTCCTCAGTGCCGGGTTCTGCTTTAGACCATCGCCATGCAAGCTGGAAAATCCCGCGCCTGGCTGGTGCCGGCGGGACTGCTGGTGATCGTCGCGGTGATGCTCACGGTGGTCTCGTTCTCGGTGCCGCTCTATCGCAAGTTCTGTTCCGTCACCGGCTCCGGCGGCACCACGCAGCGCGCGACCGCCTCGACCGGGCTCTCCGGCCGCTGGGTCACGGTCGACTTCTCCACCGCGACCGCGTCGGCGCTGCCCTGGCGCTTCCGGCCGCTGCAGTCGCGGCTGCGGGTGCGGCTCGGCGCGGAGAGCCTGGTGTTCTTCGAGGCGGAGAACCTGTCGAACCAGCCGATCGTCGGCCACGCCACCTTCAACGTGACGCCTGACAAGGTCGGCATCTACTTCAAGAAGATACAGTGCTTCTGCTTCACCGAGGAGCGGCTGGCGCCGCACCAGAAGGTGGAGATGCCGGTCACCTTCTTCGTCGACCGCGCGATGGGCAGCGACCCCTCCACCGACGACGTCGACAACATCACCCTGTCCTACACCTTCTTCCGCTCGGCGCGTCCCTCCGGCGCGCAGGACCTGTCGCGCTTCGCCGACGCCCCGGCCGATCCCGTCGCCGGCGGCATGCTGTTCGCCTCGCATTGCGCCGGCTGCCACGGCCTCGACCGCGCGATCGAGGGGCCGCAGCTCGCCGGAGTGTTCGGGCGCAGAGCCGGCTCGGTGCCCGGCTACCCCTACACCCCAGCACTCGCCGCCGCGCGCCTGACCTGGGATGCCGCCAACCTGGACGCCTGGCTCGCCGGGCCGCGGCGCTTCATCGCCAACACCGCGATGCCGGATGCGATTGACGGCGCGGTCGGCAGACGCGACATCATCGCCTACCTGCGGACGCTCTCGGCACCGAGGGGCAGCTAGCGCCAGAGCGTATCGGCGGGGGTCTGGGGCCTGCGGCCCGAGGGCACAGCCCTTGGCTTCCTTCTTCAGCAGCCTGCGAGCGCCGGGTCAGCGCGGCGCTCGTCGCAGGATGCTGGTCACCATCAGCCCGAACAGGGCCGCCCCGCCGGTGAACACCACGATCACGATGCGCAGCCGCAGCGCGATGTCGGTGCCCTGATCCTGGAAGTGCCGCCGCAGCACGTGACGTGCGGTGTCGATCCTGCTCGCCGGCTCGCCTTGCGGCGGGAACGCGCCCACGCCGTCGTCGCCGAGCGCCTCGCGCAATCGGTCGAGCCGCGCCTGCGCATCGGGAGCGCCGGCCGCGGCGTCCAGCCTGGCCTCGGCGTAGGCCTCGCGCTGGTAGGGCAGCTGCACCGCGTAGGTCGCGAACAGCCCGCACAGGCCGAGGATGACGAAGGCCATGACCAGGAAGCCGGTCCAGGCGCCGCTGCCGTGCTTCACCATCCGGTGCGACGCGAGCCGTGCGACGCTCCGGGCCGCGTCCTCACCAGAAATGCCGCTCGAAGCAGGGCATGGAGTAGCCGTAGAAGTTCACGTCCTTGATCGGCTCCTCGGGATCGAGGCTGCGGAAGTGGTTGATCAGCTTGAGCTTGTAGGTCTGGGCGTAGGCCAGCGTCGTGAAGAAGAACTTGCCCCACTGGCAGCAGATCGGCACCAGCTTGGTCCTGCGCTCGATGAACAGGTAGGCCACCGCCTGATGCACTTCCGGCCAGCCGGGACTGTAGTAGTCGTCGAGGATCACCACGCCGCCGTTGCACAGCGCCGCCTCCGCGAACAGCAGGTCGCTCATCGTGTGCAGCAGCTCGTGCGAGCCGTCGACGCTGAACAACCTGAACTTGCCGAGATCGTTGCCGATCCTGAACGCGTCCATCGGCGACAGATCGATCGAGTCGCCGCGTATGACGTGCGTGCCGATCGCCGCATTGCCGTGCCTGGCGAGATTGGCGCGGAAGGCGTCGAGGGAGGTGTTGCCCGATCCGTCGATGTTGAACTGGACGTCCTCGAAGATGTCGAGTGCCAGCGACACCTCGCCGGGCCGCAGCAGGTTGTGGACGCCGATGAACAGCTTGCCGCTCTGCACCCCGATCTCGGCGAAGTTGCCGCCGATCCCGGCCTCGGCCTGGAAGCGGTCGAACAGCTCCACGTAGTCGAGCACGCGCGGGTCGCACCAGCCGAAGACCTCGGAGAAGCCGGTGGCTCTGTAGGCGTCGAAGGATGCCGTCGTCATCTTGATCCCGCGAGGTCCGAGACTGCCTTCCGCGCACCGGTGGGGCAGCGCGTGGCGATGCCGCCACCCTATCGCGGGCGTACCGGGTTGCCGAGTGCCAACCGGTCGCGCAGCTCCGTCCGGGGCGCCGGATCCGGCGCCGGTCGCGCCGGCATGGCCCGCGCCTCGGGAGGTTGACCGTCGCCGCGTTTTCGCGCTTTGCCTGCTTGAGAGGCCGGGACGGGCAGAGGCAGGCGTCATGAACTCCGAGATGGCCGTTGAAGTGCGCTCGCTGGTCGAGCCGGTGTTCAGGCTGTTCCGCGTCGCGCTGGGCCGCGCGCCGGAGCCGGAAGCGCAGCGCAGCTTCACCGAGCGGCAGCGCAACGGCGTGGGATTTCGCGAGCTGGCCGCGGCCATCGCGGGTTCGGCCGAGTTCGTCGCCCGGCACGGACCGGACGCCCCTCCCGATCGGGCCTATATCACCCGCCTGCACCGTCCCGCGTTCGACCGCGAGCCGCCGCCCGAGCTGCTGGCGACGCTGCTGGACGAGGCGAGCGCCGGCCAGGACCGGGTGGACGTGCTGGTGCGCGTGGCCGATCTGTTGCGGCAGGACCACGCGAGCCTGGCGCGCACCCTGTTCCCCGACGGCATGCGACCGGAAGACGACCTCGCCTACCAGTTCTGGGTCGAACGCTACGGGACGCCGGGCGAGCAGGACATGATCGCGATCGACCTGCATGTCGGCCGCATGACGCAGCGCCCGCTGTTCTCGCTGCTGCTGACCGCGCCGGCGGTGCGGCCCGACCTGGTGCTGGAGACGATCGCCTCGCTCGAGCGGCAATGCTACCCGGGCTGGGAGCTCTGCGTCGGCTGCCCCGCGGACATGGCCGAGGCCGCGCTCGTCTGCCTGCAGCAGGCCGCGCGCCGGGTGCCGGGCCTGCGCCTGGTGGCGGCGGAAGCCGGCGCGGAGGCGCCGGAGCTGCTGCAGGCCGCGCTGCTGGCGGCGAGGGGGCAGTTCATCGGCATGCTCGACGGCGGCGACCAGCTGGCCGCGACCGCGCTGTACGAGGTCGCAGCCGCCCTCGAGCAGCAGCCGGACCT